>JADJAA010000001.1:2437500-2616794 GCA_016704485.1 Flavobacteriales bacterium
GCGCAAGGTGAATGCGGTCGGCCCGATGCTGGAGATCGGTTGCGGAAAAGGCGTTGTTGTGGAGTACTTGAGGAATGATGGCTTCGACATTACCGGAATAGAATTGGCACCGGTGAAAGCGCTCCCAAGCGTAGCAACATTCGTAAAGACCGGAGCCGATGTGCTGGACATGGACCCCGCGGTCTGCGCAACGATAAGAACAATTTTACTTCTGGATGTGATCGAACACATCGAAGATCCTGTTGCCTTTTTGGTCATGGTCCGGAAGAAGCTGCCGAATGCAGAATGCGTTCTGGCAACCGTGCCTGCCCGACAAGAACTGTTCAGCAATTTCGATCGGTTCAACAATCACTTCCGGCGCTATGATCTGAACATGCTTACCGAACATTTGCGCACCAACAACACGCGCAGTTCTTACGTAAGCTACGTCTTCCATGGCTTATATCCCGCAGCGCGACTATTGCTGAAGTCGAAAGGTGAACGTGAGGTCGGCTTCAATGTGCCCAAAAATTGGCTAGCTGAACTTTTCAATTACGTACTCGGCCTGTTCTTCTACGTCGAGTTCCTCGTGCTTCCACGAACATGGAAAGGAACCTCTGTTATCGGAGTTGCGAAGAGCTAGTTTACGGAAGGTGCACCTTTCCAAGCCGTGTTCACGTAGATGTGATAGCCGTGCCGAACACCGATCAACCGCAACGGCGGATGGTCATCACCAACAACGCAAAGCGGTATCGAAAGGTCCCGTTTCAGAATGTACCGGATCGTGCCATCGTTCAGTGCATTACGGTAGGCGCTCAGATCATAGTTTGCGATCGAGGTAGGCAATTGATAGATGTCCTTTTGGGTAAGTACACTTCGACCGACAATGAAATTCTCCATGTGATCGTGGTACGGGAAGAGGATGTATCCTTCGCGCAGGGCTGGATCTTCCGCGAATTCTTTCGCCATGGCCTTCGCTTCTTCGTATTCAACAAGTTCGTTCTGCACCGTATTCCTGCCGAGCAATACCGTTATGCCCCAAGCAAATTGTCGCGGTTGGATGAAGAGGATCGCCAATGCTAACCCTGCCCATTGCCAAGAAACCGATCTATGGCACATGATCGCTGCCAGAGCGGCAGTGGCCAACACCAGCCCCTCCATGTAGTAAGCTACGGAACTGCCGTACTTCAGGCTCGTGATATACCCGAAGACCAAGCTGATCATGAATGCCAACGCCCAACCCCGTTTCATAGGCTCGGTTCCACGCCACCAACGGAATGCAAGGACCAAGCCGATGCCTTGTAAAACGAACATTGCCACGTAACGCACATTTAAGAGCGAACGCACTAGGACCAGGTCGATCCCATTCCTGACCGACGTGAACAGATTATCGATCACCACGCCTGTTCCATAATGAATGAACATAGAGCCCACAGCTACACCTAGTATCACTGCCCCAACAATGATCTGGTAGAACAGCGTTTTCCATTGTTTGGTGATCAGTAACCAGGACCCAATGATGATCAACGGCAGCACTCCGGTCTGTTTGCTCAGCATCGCCAAACAGCCGAAGATCGTGGCCAGATAGAGTATCTTCTTTCCTTCAGTACCGCGTTCTAAGGAGCGTAAGAAAAAGAACATTGCTGATGCAAAAAAGACCAAGTTCAAGGCATCGGTCCGGCTGTAGATCTGTACGGGTAGGAAACTGAATACAACCGCACCCCACAGTATACCGACCCACCGAATTGCACCCATTTGGCGGGCAATTCCATATCCAATAAATGCGAAAAGCAGATTGAGCAAAAGCCCGACCGTGCGGCTCAATGCATAAATGTTCTGTGGCTCCGATGGGTCAACGCCGATCAACTTCCCAATACTGCCGACCAAGTAGTAATAGCTTGGTGCATATTGGATGATATCCATGGGGAGAATGGCTGGGTCCGTGTACAATGGGCTGCCTTGCATCCATTTTATAATGCCATAGACCACGTTCTGCTCCTCGCCCATGATGTTCAGCAAGTGCGTGTTGATCAAGCTGATACGGCTGGCTAGCGTAGTGACCGTAAGGGCAATGGCCAACGCGATCGAAGCGTATTTCAACGCACGCATCCCGCTCGACTTCGTAAGTCCCGTTATTCCGCTTTCAGCCTCCATTTCGCGATCGAAGCGCCAAAGTAGGTCTTGTTGACAACCTTACCGATATTGAAGGTAGCGACCATGTTCTGCCGTAACCGGGCCGCAATACCTTTGGCACCGAAAAGAGCATTTAAAAGCTCACAGTTATTTCAATTCCTCGTTATGACCACGCTGACCACCGAAGACCGTCAACTCCGCTTTGAACGCGGAACACATGATGATGCCACACTGCTGAACATGTACGTGCAGCTCGCACGACCACGTGTTATCGAAGAGAAAATGTTGAGCCTGCTTCGGCAAGGCAAGATCAGTAAATGGTTCAGTGGAATTGGCCAGGAAGCCATCAGCGTTGGTGTTGCGCTTGCCGCCAATGAGGATGAGTACATTTTGCCAATGCATCGGAATCTGGGCGTCTTCACTACGCGCGGAATGCCGTTCAGAAAACTCTTCGCCCAATGGCAAGGAAAAGCAACAGGCTATTCAAAAGGAAGGGAGCGTAGTTTCCACTTCGGTGATCAAGAGCATAAGATCGTTGGCATGATCAGCCACCTCGGGCCACAATTGGGGATCGCCGATGGCATCGCACTAGCGCACAAACTGAAGAAGGAGAACAGATGCACGTTCGTTTTCACCGGTGATGGTGCAACGAGTGAAGGTGATTTTCACGAAAGCCTCAATGTTGCTGCCGTTTGGGACCTACCGGTATTGTTCATCATAGAGAACAACGGATATGGATTGAGTACGCCGAGCAAGGAGCAATTCCGCATGAAGCACTTCACCGATAAGGCGATAGGCTACGGAATTGAATCAGTGCAGATCGCAGGCAACAACATCCTCGAGGTCTACAATAACCTTGCGCGCTTGGCGGATAGCGTCCGTGAGAATCCGCGTCCCATCCTTGTGGAATGCATCACGTTCCGGATGCGCGGGCATGAGGAGGCCAGTGGCACCAAGTATGTTCCGCAGGAATTGTTCGAGGTGTGGGGTAAGAAAGATCCTGTTCACAATTTCGAAGCATGGCTCTTGAAAGAGGGCATACTTACTGCGGAGAACCGCGATCAGATCCGGCATGAGATCAAAGCGGGTATTGAAGAAGATATTCGACATGCGTTTGAAGAACCTGAACCTACACCTGTTGAGGAGGTTGAATTGGGTGATGTGTATGCAACTGCGCCGGACCCCACCATTGGCACGGGTAGCGTCGACCTCCTCGGTCGACCTAACGAGACCAATGGCCCCGACGGCCAACCACATCCCGAAAAACGCCTGATCGATGCCATTCAGGAAGCCATGTTGCAAAGCATGGAGCGCCATCCGGATCTGGTGCTGATGGGCCAGGATATTGCTGAATACGGCGGAGCATTCAAGATCACCGATGGATTCGTTGAACGCTTCGGAAAGGAACGCGTTCGCAATACGCCACTGTGTGAAAGCGCGATCGTTGGTGCAGCATACGGCCTTAGTGTGAAGGGCATGAAGGCCATGATGGAAATGCAGTTCGCGGATTTCGTGAGCGAGGGCATGACGCAGATCTGCAACGTGCTCGCCAAAAGCCACTACCGCTGGGGACAGAACGCCGATGTGGTGATCCGAATGCCCACCGGCGCTGGCGTTGGCGCTGGTCCGTTCCACAGTCAAAGCAATGAAATGTGGTTCGTGAAAACACCGGGTCTGAAAGTTGTTTACCCGAGTAATCCGTTCGATGCGAAAGGCTTGCTGATGACGGCATTCGAAGACCCGAATCCCGTGATGTTCTTCGAACACAAAGCCATGTATCGCTCCGTTTCTGGACCGGTTCCTACCGAACCCTACAGCATACCCTTCGGTAAAGCACGAATCGTTCGTGAAGCACAGGCCACACGAAACGATAGCCCCGTTTCATTGAGCGTCATCACCTATGGCATGGGCGTGCATTGGGCGACCGAACTCGCAGCAACACTTGCCGATCGCTCGAGTGGCGATGGAGGTCCGATCGATATGGAGATCGTTGATCTACGCACATTGGTCCCGTTGGATATTGAAACGATCGTTGCTAGTGTGAAGAAGACCGGTAAGGTCATTGTCCTGCATGAGGATACGCTGACCGGTGGTTTTGGTGGTGAGCTCAGCGCGTTGATCAATGAACATTGTTTCGATCATCTCGATGCACCCATCATGCGCGTAGCAAGTTGGGATACGCCGGTGCCCTTTGCGATACCGTTGGAGAAAGGGTTCTTGCCAAAGAGCAGATTCGCGGAAGCAGTGGAGCGGTTGGCGGGGTATTAATGAGCTCGTGACGTTCTGTAGAACGAAAAGATCGTCGACCTTGCACCTGTTTTTAAACCAACTGGTGTCATGAAGTCTTTCCGCGCGCTTATCATCCTTGCTGCTTTCAGCATTACGACACCTACTTGGTGCCAAGTAAACTTTGTGCCGGATCTCATCTTAGGGATGTGCTGAATGGTTTCATTCCTGATCTTGTAAGTTCGGATGGTTACATAACGGACCCTGGAGCGTTCATCGAAAATATTAACTTGAATGTGTCATGGACACCTTGCGACCTTACCGGTTTAGAATATGTGTCATGCAACTTAATGAACTTGGGTTTCGATCCCGGGGTTGAAGTAACAGCATTCCCTTCCTTCCCTGCCGTTTCTGGTACTAGTTCCCTCTTTCAAATTTGGAACTACACCGGTACTGATCTTCCCGCGCTACCGCTTGGCCTCGAGGCCTTAATTATTGACGCACCAACGCAACTACAGAACTGGACCCTTGACGGCACACCTGCACAGCCGATACTTGCCGTAGAGATCAACAACTTCCCGGCCACTTCAGCTTGGCCCTCTTCGATCTCATACGTGGAATTTATTTCTGTGGTGAACAGCGAAGGAGATCAACCATTCATACTTGGAGATGGTGTGTTGCGCGTTGTATACCTCGGACTACCCAATTTGACAGTTCTGCCTATGCTATCGCCGGATCAAGATTACATGGAAATTGGGTCCTGTCCCTCAATAACTTCTGGTTGGGCAGTGCAGCAAGTAGCCAATAACCCCACGTTGATATTCAGCAATATGGATGGCCTACAAACCTTATCGAACTTCCCAACCTTGGTGGATAGCCTTTCGGTGGTAGTTACACCCGTTCTTACTTCATTACCGATGCCCAGTTCATTGGTCGGGCTTAACTTGGATTATGTGCCGTTACTACCAGTGCCGATTTTCCCTGCTGGTTTACGCTATCTATCCGTTGGCTGGGTGGATTGGAATGCTGTTCCAGCTCTACCGAGTATGTTGGAAACATTCAAGATCATCGGAGCTTCGACGGATGTTCTGCTTCCAGTTTTCCCGAACAGCTTGTGGTCTTTCATCGCTGATGGCGCATTTACGAATGGTATTCCCCAGTTGCCATCAGGTTTGAGGCAGTTGGATCTGACCGGCTTGTCCACGGATATTGGGCAACCAGCATTCCCTAGCGCAATTGAGACTATTGCACTTAACGATTGTTCCTTCACTGGAATGCCATCGTTCCCTGAAGGACTTCAGGAACTTATCGTGTACAACAGTGGTACTTGTTTACCGCCTTTACCAACGACCTTGACCGAGTTGAGTGCTGACATGGCTTGTTACCCCAACCAACCATCCAATTTAGTGCAACAGTTGAACCTTTGTTCCATCCTTACCAGCTACTGCTCCGAAGTAAATCCTACTATTTCCGGACATGTATTTCTTGATCTGAACAGTGACGGCGAGCAGGGAGCAGATGAACCGAACCATATATCCGGAACAGTGCGTTTTCTACCATCGAACTACCAAACTGGGGTAGACACTGCTGGTAACTACAGTATTGCTTTACCCATCGGAGAATACACTGTGGAATTGGTAGGGCTTTCTCAACCTTTCTCGGATGTGTTACCGTTGCAATATGTTCAAGAACTGTTAACGGTGAATGATAATATTGATGGTCTGGACTTTGCCATAAGCGCCTTGGACATTCCCGTGGAACGGAGTGTACAAATGAGGTTGGTGTCGCCAGCCAGACCGGGGTTTGATCACTATATGATAGTGAATGGAAGTATCCAAGGCTCTCACGAAGACACCACGGTTGTTACGATCACCTTCGATCCCTTACTTACGCTGAATTTCGTTCGTCCATTCGGCACGTCTACAGTAACCGGTAACGTAATAACCTACAAGACTCCGCCGATGACCCAGTTCTATTCTGATATAGTTGTTAGCCTGCATGTGCCTGAAACAGTAACGATGGGCACTATTCTTATGGAGCATTGTGAGATCAGTCCACTTACCAATGATCCAAACCCGGTCAACAATAGCATAACAATTTATCATGAAGTCCTTAGTTCTTTTGACCCTAATGACAAACAGGTTTTTCCAACAATGCTGGCACCGGATGAAGTAGCTGCCGACACTACGGTTGAATACATGATCCGTTTCCAGAACACAGGCACCTACCTCGCCGAACGCGTGCTAGTTACCGATACGTTGAGTGACGACCTACAGTGGGATTCATTCCGATTCATCCAAAGCAGCCATCCGTGCGAATGGTTCATGCGCGATGGAGTGCTCCACTTCGTTTTCAACGAGATCATGTTGCCGGACAGCAATGCGAACGAACCCGAAAGCCATGGCTTCGTGAGCTTCTCCATCAGACCCAATACGGATCTTGCACTTGGTGAAACAGTTCAGAATATTGCGAACATCTACTTCGATTTCAATGAACCAGTGATCACTGATCCTTGCGAACTGACGATCGACATTTCGAATGCTGTTCCGAGTGTTATTGCACAAGAAGCCAGTGCCGTGTACCCAATACCAGCTCTTGATCACATTACGGTGATCCTTCCGAATGGCAGCGTGTATCAAGGAGAGGTGATCGCAACCGACGGCCGGGTGGTACAACGCGTTAGTGCAGTACGAACGAACGATCGGATCAATGTAGCTTCTCTCTCGCCCGGGACGTATGTGATCATTCTACAGAGTGCGGCAGGAGGTATTTTGCGTGAACAATTCATTAAGCAATAACGATCAGTGGTGCGTTCTGCGACAGTATCCCTGTTAACCATTGTTGCTGTTTTCTTGCACACCCTCGAACTCCCTACTTTAGCAACGCATGGAGCCATTAATAGCGGAGATCAAGAGTAGTACGTTCATTACGCCGGATGTGAAACGGTTCGTGCTCACACGCCCTACAGGATTGAAATTCAAACCAGGTCAAGGAGTAATGGTTGCCATTGATCGCGATGGCTGGCGCGACAAATGGCGGCCTTTCACATTTACCTCGTTGACCACATCGCGCAACATCGAATTGATCGTTAAGATCTACAACGATCACAAAGGAGTGACCGAACAATTAGGCATCATTCGCAAAGGCGAAAGGCTACTTTTAGGAGACGTGTTCGGTACAATAACGTACAATGGTCCTGGAGTTTTTTTCGCAGCAGGTACAGGCATCACGCCATTCCTGGCCATCTTTCGCGATCTGGAGAAGAAGAAAAAAATGAAGGCAAACACGTTGGTCTATTCCAATAGAACGGGCTTGGATGTGATCATGGATACGGAACTTGCGAAACTTCTGGGCAAACGATACTTCAAGTTGTTCACGCGTGAACGCGTCATTGGGTTCCGCGATCGGCGTATCGACAACAATACGCTCATCGCTTTGGTCCAGAATTTTGATCAGAACTTCTATATCTGCGGCCCGAAAGAGTTCGTACGCGATCTGGAGGAAATGCTCCTTAGTCTCGGTGCCAAAGCGGATACGCTGATCTTTGAGGCATAGCGCCGTGATCAAGATCATAGCACCTCACGGATCCGACCCAAGGTCGCGTTCGATCAATCGCTGCTAGATCTTTTTTGTTCTACCGCCGAAGTGAATATGTCCCGTTTCAAAACGACGCAATAATTCTGCGATCCGTTTGGCTTGGGTAGGTTCGGTCTTCGCGCTCGCCACCCAATAGCACATACTGCGTTGCATGCCCGTTGTCAATTTATCCCAGCCCACTTTGAATTCCGGCATGAAGTCCAAGGTCTCGGCCAGGGCTTCCGGGATCGTTACCTTATCCGGTTCAGGGTCTGCCCATAGTTCAACGTGGACCAGATCCCCCTGCTTTTTCAATTTCGCTGCGTGCCGGATATCACCACCAAGAATGATAATGTGGTAACCACTCTTGGTCGGCATTAATGCACGGTCGACAGCGATCCCATTGATCATGCATTTTACACGTACCCTTCCACGGGTTCCGAATTCAGTTACCACGTCATGCGGGAACTCCACAAAATACCATGTGAATTCGCCTTTCATGCGCTCCAATGGAGCGGTAAATCGGTAGGGCTTTATCGAAGTTGACTTCACCGGCCGAATGGATTGACTTCCTTACTTGTTGTTAATGATGATCGTAGGGTTGTCCTGGATCTTTTTCGCCGAACGACCAACGAACCGAAGGATCTGTTCCCCCTTCTTTTCTTTGATCGCGAATACCACAGCTACAGGACCTTTGGGCCCGGTACCGGGTGTGGCGAGCTGTAGAGCCTTCCGCTCGATCTGCGGAATGTTCTCGTCTTCGAACGTGATCACAACACGTGCAAAGTCGTAGTTGGTGTTCTCCAGTTTAACGTTGGTGCTCGGTTCCGCATTAACCGTTTCCCCGTTTACGGTAAGGGTGAATTTCAAACCATCTTCAGAGTAAATAGTAAGATCATGGGCGATCTGCGCTTGAATAAAGCAGGTGATCAATGTGGCGGCTGCAAATAGTAGGATGCGATGCATGGTATGTATTTAGTTGTCAATATTAGCGATCACTAGGCATGGTTTCGAATTACCCACCCGCCTTTTTTGCTCGATAACCCTTCTCGGTCAATAAGACCAACACTTTATCACGGTGATCACCTTGCAATAGGATCACGCCGTCCTTCGTATTTCCGCCAACGCCGCATTTGCTCTTCAATGCGCGCCCAAGATCATCGAGATCACTGGCCTTTCCAACGAAGCCCGCAATGCGTGTAACTTCCTTGTTCCCCTTCATTCGATCCAAATGAATGCGGAGATCTTGTTGCTGAGGTGGCAGGGTGGACGGTTCAGCAGAGGTGCCTAAGTTCTTGTTGGTGCTGTAAACCAATCCGCCGAGACCGCTTGGGGGACGTTTCTTCATGAAGGGCTAAAATAGTTATGAAGGATAGGAACGTAATCATATTGTACTTTTATTGATATGGGTATAGTGTTTGAAAGACCGTTGATCCAAGCGAACAAAAGATCCGGCGATCACACCAGATCATCTTCTTATCAGAGTCCGGTACTGGATCACAAACACTTTGTCACTACCTCGTTGCACGACATCGTTGAAGACCTCATTACTAGCGCCGTCTGCGTAAGTTATCAGGTCACTCTGGGCAGAAAGCAGAAAGGAATGGAGAAGAACAGGCCATTAGGACTATCAGTGGTTTCATGTCTGTTCACAATGCCTCCAGGTTCGGTGACCAGGGAATTGTAGAGATGATCATTCGGCAAGTCTTCTTCCTTAGGTGATAAAAAAGTGATCGAAACAGTCAGATATCTTTGCCCCAAACGCAAATATCCATGCCTGGTACAGAACTATTCGGTGAAGAAGAAAAGAAGGAAGTGATGGACGTGATGAACTCGGGCGTTCTTTTCCGGTTCAATCACGACGCGCAGCGCGAAGGCCATTGGAAAGCGAAGGACTTTGAAAAGGAGGTCGCGCAATTCACTGGCGCAAAGCATGCGTTAGCGGTAAGCAGCGGCAGCACCGCGGTGAATACAATGCTTGCCGCTTGTGGTGTGGGATACGGAGATGAAGTGATCGTGCCGCCCTTCACGTACATCGCCACTATCGAAGCCGTTCTGCTCGCAGGTGCGTTACCGGTCTTTGCGGAGATCGATGATACGTTGTGCATGAGCGCGGAAGGCATCCGTACCGTGTTAAGCCCAAAGACCAAAGCCATCTTGCTGGTACACATGTGCGGCGCAGCAGCAGACCTCGATGGCATCATCGCCATTTGCAAAGAGAAGAACATCCAACTGATCGAGGATAGCGCACAAGCGTTGGGTGCAAGCTACAAAGGCAAAATGCTCGGAACGTTCGGACTTATGGGCAGCTTCAGTTATGATTTCTTCAAGATCAATACCTGTGGTGAAGGCGGGATCGTGATCACCGATGATCATGAGCTTTGGGATACCGCACAGCAATTTGCCGATCATGGACACGATCACATCGGTAATAACCGCGGCATGGAACAGCACCCGATCCTGGGCACCAACTTCCGGATCGGCGAGATCAACGCAGCTATCGGCTTAGCGCAAACGCGCAAACTTGGGTACATTCTCAATAAGCAGCGCCAGCACAAAGCGACCATACAAGCGAGGTTGGGTAGAATTGAAGGTCTACAATTCCGGAGGCACACCGATGAAGCGGGCGACAGTGCTACGTTCTTTCATTTGCTTATGCCGAACGAAGAACAAGCACGTGCGTGTGTGAAATTGCTTGGTGAAGCCGGTATCGGGGTAGGGTATTGGTATGATAATATGTTCCATTACATCAAGCAATGGGATCACGTAAAGAACCTTAGCGCTCCGTATAAAATGGTCGCCCACGAATTGGGCCTACCCCAAGATCTAAAGACCATCAAATTCCCCAAAAGCGATGCCGTTATGAGCCGTTTGATCAGCTTCAATATCCGCGTTACATGGACCGATGCTGAACTGAATGCGATGCTGGATAAAATGGAAGGTGCGGTTAAACAGGCCTTATTGACCTAATTGGCCCACCGTCTTTTGGATCCCGGGATCATAGGACCATGAAAGTGCATAACGATAAAGCGCAGATCCTTTGAATGGCATTGTGAAGAATGTGGATCAGTCTGATGAACGCGATCTACTGCGATTGCTCAAGGATAAACGTAACCACGCTCCCGTTCATTTTGGATCTACTGGAATGATGCAGGAAATAGCAGCTACACTACCCAACAAGCCGCATATGTTCATAGATGATCTTGAGCATATGGTCCTGTCGTTTTGAATGTGATGAACGAGATCATTGTCTAGTTGAGTCAGAGGCGCAGCGGGGTTCTATGAAATCGACTTGAATCATATGCCCCATTACATCAAATATCCAATTTCTGGGATACGCTCTGAGGTTTTTTTATGAATTACTGCGCACTTAAAAAGTCATCTCTGCTTACTTTTGCACCATAGTGATCTTTCGCTCGACCAATAGCTCAAATTTTGGAGCCACCATCATGGGGTTGGCCATAGCTATGGCCATGCTGCTTTTTGTTGCTCCGGTGCTGGTCAGTTCCATTACGGAAATGGCCAAGGTTGCAAATTGTGGTAATGCCCCTGCACCGATATTGGAAGAGGAAGTTGCACACGCTGCTAAGTTGCTCCCGGACCCCATTGGTTTGGATCTATTTGCTGGCAATGCAGAAAAGAGTACAATTATTCCTGCTGGGCCTGATGCTTTACTTTCTGTGAAGCACGGTGACGTACCCGACCCGCCTCCTTGGTGCTGATGTGTTGATCTTTAGCGTTGGTCGTGTAGGCCAGCGTTCGCTTGTGACCTTCATCCAGGTCCACACAAGCTGTATCCACATCAGTTCACGTTACAATTTTTTTAATGAAAGACAAAGGTCTATTCGGCTATTGGAAGCAGGATCTTCAAGCTTCCGTCGTGGTTTTTTTGGTTGCATTACCATTATGTCTTGGTATTGCCCTGGCAAGTGGTGCTGATCCAATAACAGGTATAATCGCTGGAGTAATTGGTGGTATTGTTGTGGGTTACGCGTCCGGTTCTTCATTAGGCGTAAGTGGTCCTGCTGCGGGTTTGGCAGTGATCGTTCTTACCGCTATAAGTTCGCTTGGTTCGTACGAATTATTTCTTTGTGCTGTAATAATTGCTGGTGTATTACAAGCCCTTTTAGGATTGTTTAAAGCTGGTGTATTGGCCTACTATTTCCCTTCATCTGTTATCAAGGGCATGTTGGCGGGTATTGGTATCATCATTATACTGAAACAGATCCCGCATGCTTTAGGCTACAATTCTGATTATGAAGGTGATCTTGATTTTTTCCAACCGGATAACCAGAACACATTCTCCGAGTTGCTCAATGTGATGGATTTTCTGGAATATGGCTCCATTATAATTGCACTAGTAGCGCTGGCCTTATTGTTAGTTTGGGAACAGCCACTCATTAAAAATTCCAAACTCGCGTCAATTCCAGGACCATTGCTTGCTGTGTTGAGCGGTATTGTTCTGGGGTTTGTTTTCAAAGGTGGAACTATGGAGTTAGGCAGTAGCTTCTTCGTGGCGTTACCGGATATTTCATTGGCATCGCTCTCAGCCTCTTTGCCGTCGCCGGATCTTGCTGGATTTACTCAACTTGCTGTTTGGAAAGTAGCATTTACCATTGCTATTGTAGCAAGTTTGGAAACGCTCTTGTGTGTAGAAGCTGCGGATAAAATGGACGATCACAAACGCGTTACTCCTACCAATCGGGAACTACTGGCCCAAGGTGCTGGTAATTTCCTTTCCGGCTTTGCTGGTGGGTTACCGATCACGCAGGTCATCGTTCGCAGTTCTGCTAATGCGCAGAGCGGTGGAAAAACCAAGCTATCAGCAATTTTTCATGGTGTATTGCTCCTGCTATCGGTGCTTTTGTTCCCAAGTGTATTGCGTGCGATCCCTCTAGCAAGTTTGGCCGCTGTCCTTTTAATGGTAGGCTATAAATTGGCAAAACCTGTTCTCTTCAAGGAAATGTGGAAAGCAGGCGCCTACCAATTCGTTCCATTCATAGTAACTATTGTGGGAGTGGTATTCACCGACCTTTTGACCGGTGTAATGATCGGGATGGCCGTTGGTATATTCTTCATTCTTTACAACAATTTCAAACTGCCGTTCCGCCTCGATCCGGCAACGTTGGTCTCAGGGGTGCCCACGCGTATCGAATTGAGCGAGGACGTGAGTTTCTTGAACAAGGCAGCCATTCTACAGACACTCAACAAACTGCCGAAAGGCGCACACTTGATAATTGATCTAGCGCGAACTGTTGGCTTGGATCCTGATGTTATCGAGATCATTCGTGATCAGACCATTCGCGCCAAAGAAAATGGAACTATCATCGAGACCGTGGGTTTGGATGAACAGCGGAGGAACAACATCGACGAGAACAATTCGAATCTGAAACAGAAGCAGGCCCTTGCGTTCTAGTGGACCTTACTAAAGTTTTAAAAGAAAATGAGAACTCTTACCAAAGAACTTCAGACTGACCTGACGCCGGCCAAAGCGCTGAAGATCCTGAAGGATGGCAACGAGCGATTCGTGAAAAACCTGAAAGCCAATCGCAATTTGCTCCAACAAGTGAACGAAACTGCGGAAGGACAATTTCCCTTCGCCGTGATCTTGAGTTGCATCGATTCACGAACTAGTGCTGAACTCTGTTTTGACCAAGGCCTTGGAGATATTTTCAGTGTGCGAATCGCCGGGAATTTCGTGAATACCGACATTCTTGGCAGCATGGAATTCGCGTGTAAAGTGGCCGGAAGTAAATTGGTCGTGGTACTGGGTCATAGCCAGTGTGGCGCAGTGAAAGGAGCCTGCGATAATGTGCAAATGGGCAACTTGACGAGCATGCTCGCAAATATCAAACCGGCTGTGGAGGGTGTGAATATGGATGGTGATCGCACTTCTAAAAATGGTGAATTTGTACAAGCCGTAGCGAACCTGAACGTGGACAAGGCAATGGAGCAGATCCGTCTCCTAAGCCCGATCCTGAAAGCCATGGAAGACAATAACGAGATCGGTATCGTCGGGGGCATGTATGATGTTAGTACAGGCGAGGTGACATTCCATTGATCGCATTAAACTTCAAAGCCCGGCGCGGAGATCGAAAGGTCTTCGCGCTTTGTGGTTGAGGTAGGTATCTTTGCGGACCTCGTTCAACATGATAGTGTGTTGGATCTGCAAAATTTTAGGACCATTCCATGAGCAACGCCGTTTTCGTACCTCCAGTTCCGATCAATGAACCCATTAAAAGCTATGCTCCTGGCACACCGGAGCGTGCAGCGCTACAGGCTGAATATGACCGTCGACTTAAAACGAAGATCGATGCGCCGATGTGGATCGGAGGTAAAGCCATCACCACCACGAACGTGCGCAAAATGAGCCCGCCGCATAAGCACGCGCACAACTTGGGCAATTCGCATCACGGCGATGCAAAAAGCGTCAAGTCAGCGATCGACGCTGCACTGAAGGCCAAGAGAGCCTGGGAGACCATGCCATACGAGGATCGTGCTGCGATCTTTCTGCGTGCCGCCGACCTTTTGGCCGGACCATACCGCGCACAGATCAATGCGGCGACCATGCTGGCGCAGGGTAAGAACGCCTACCAAGCGGAGATCGATGCGGCGTGTGAGTTGATCGACTTTTTACGTTTCAACGTGAGCTATGCACACGAGATCTATCAGAACCAACCGATCAGCTCTCACGGTGTTTGGAACAGATTGGAGTACCGCGCTCTGGAAGGATTCGTATTTGCCTTGTCGCCTTTCAACTTTACGGCCATCGCTGGTAATCTGCCGAGCTCCTGTGCGCTAATGGGCAATACCGTGGTCTGGAAATGCGCCGACACACAATGTTACAGCGCGCAAGTGTTGATGGAAGTATTCATGGCAGCAGGTTTGCCGGATGGTGTTATCAATTTGATCCATGTCAGTGGACCCGTTGCTGGTGATGTGATCTTCAAGCACAAGGATTTTGCTGGGATCCACTTCACAGGAAGCACTGATGTATTCCGTGATATCTGGAAAACGATCGGTAACAACCTGCCACTCTATCGCAGCTATCCGCGCGTAGTTGGGGAGACAGGTGGTAAGGATTTCGTTGTGGCGCATTCATCCGCCGACCCGAAAGTCGTGGCAACTGCATTAACGCGTGGTGCGTTCGAGTATCAAGGGCAGAAGTGCAGCGCTGCAAGTCGCGCATACATCCCGGATACGATCTGGACACAGGTCAAAAAAGAACTGCTTGCCGATCTCGCAGAAATGAAAATGGGCGATCCGCGCGACTTCAAGAATTTCACCGGTGCAGTGATCGATGAGAAGTCCTTCGACAAGATCGCAGGCTACATCGATGCACTGAAAAAGGATAAAAAGAACATCCAGATCATCGCTGGTGGTAAATACGATAAGAGCAAAGGGTATTTCATTGAACCTACCGTTGCCGTTTCCAAGGATCCGAAGAGCGTTACCATGTGTGAAGAGATCTTCGGGCCGGTATTAACGATCCACGTTTACAGTGCCGACCGCTGGATGGATACGTTGAAACTGGTGGATTCCACGGGTGAATATGCATTGACAGGTTCGGTGATCAGCAATGACCGTAGCGCCGTATTGCAAGCAGTGGATATACTCCGCCATGCTGCCGGTAACTTTTACATCAACGATAAACCGACAGGAGCCGTAGTTGGCCAACAACCTTTTGGTGGAGCACGTGGTAGTGGCACGAATGATAAAGCGGGTAGCTATCTTAACCTCATTCGCTGGGTAAGCCCACGAACGATCAAGGAAACCTTTGTGCCTGCTACTGAGCACGGTTATCCGTTCTTGGGTTGATCTTGGTACGATCGTTTTTTGAATGGGGATCTGCACCGATCGCAGATCCCCATTTGTATGTTTTAAGTGTCCGAATAACGCAGATCCTTGCACGTAATTCCAGATAGGTGTGCCCGTTCCCACGCATCCCTCTATATTTGGCATGATGCTCACACTCTACCGAACATCACTACTTGAAGAATGGCTACCAAAGCAGAGCTGATCAATAAGCTCGAAGAATTGATCGCGCACGACGATGTTGAACACGCCGCCGAGGCCGTTGATATTGTGAAAGAAGCATATGAATCGTTGATAGCTGCGGAGCTGGAGAACGCATCGGAAGAAACGCACGATGATGCGGAAACTTCGGATGACACTACGGGAGCCGCGAAGGAGCCGCCGACTACCATCGATATTGAATCCATTGCGCCACAGGACGAGCACGATAAGCGGTTCAAGCAATTGATGGATGGTTTCAACCAACGGGTGAATGATATCCGAAGGAAAAAAGCCAAAGAAGAAGCGGACAACCTGAAGGAGAAGCACGCGGTCATGGAAGAGTTGAAAGCCATGATCTCCGGTGAGGAGAACATTGGTACGGCCTTCCAACGCTTCAGTGATCTACAGGAAAAGTGGAAGACCATCGGACCAGTTCCGCAACAAGCCTATCGCGATCTACAAGCGGATTACTCGCATTTATTGGACGAGTTCTTCTACCATATCCGGATCTATAAGGAACTTCGGGATCATGATCTGCGCAAGAACACCGCACTCAAACAAGCATTGATCGCGGATATGACCTCCCTTGGTGAAAAAGACAACATCAAGGAATTGGAAACTCAGGTGAAGGACTACCAGGATAAATGGCACCAGGTTGGCCCGGTAGTGCGTGAAGAATGGGAAGCGATCCGCGATGGATTCTGGAATGCAACGCGCGTGGTGTACGATAAGGTGCATGAACATTACAAGGCACGCCGAGCGGAACATGATGCCAACCTACTGGCCAAACAACATTTAGTGGAACGCGTTCTGGCGATTGCTGATCAGACCAAGGACATCGGTACCAAGGAATGGAAAGTCCTTACCGATCAAGTGTTGGAAGCACAGAACGCATGGAAAGTGATCGGTTTCGCTACCAAGAAGGATAATGAGCGGATCTGGAAGGAATTCCGCAATGCATGCAATACCTTCTTCGATGCGAAAAAGGCGCATTATGATCAGATCCGAGAGCAATTCAAGGAAGCAAAGGATAAGAAAGTAGCTTTATTGGAGCAGGCATTGGCGTTAAAGGAGAGTACGGAATGGCGCCAGACCGCTGATAAACTGAAAGCACTCCAAAGTCAATGGAAAGCCGCAGGGAACGCGGGTCTACGTGACGAGAATAAACTTTGGGGTAAATTCCGCGATGCGTGCGATGGCTTCTTTGGCGCGCGAAAAGCCGCATATGCCAAGATCGATGATGAGCAAGCTGAGAACGTAAAGCAGAAAGAAGACCTGCTCAAAGAGATAGAGGTCTTTATTCTATCCGGCGAACGCAACAAGGACATTGAACAATTGAAGGATTTCTCTGCGCGTTGGATGAATTCCGGACGTGTTTCACCGAAACTGTACGATGGTTTCAGCGATCGGTATCGCGCCGCATTGGATAAGCATTACGGTCAGCTGAAAATGGAGGGCGATGAGCGTCAGAAACTCCGTTTCAAAGATCATATGGACAACCTCAAGAGTGGTCCTGATGGTAAGGATCGCATCGAACGGGAAAGCCGCTTCATTAAACGCAAGATCGAAGAGGTGGAAACCGAGAAGCGAACGATCGAAGGCAGCATGGGTATGTTCAATTTCAAATCCAAAGCTGGCGAAGCAATGAAGCTGGATATTGAGAACAAGATCCAAAAGCTGGAGCGGGATATTGAACGATTGAAAGGTCAGCATAAAGAGCTGATGAAAGAGCTACGCGAACAGCAAGCCTAGTTATGGCACTCGTTGAAGGTGTAGTCTCTATTGAGATCCCGGTCGCTTGGGGTGAACAGGACCTCTTCGGACATGTCAACAACGTTGTGTATTTCCGTTATTTCGAGAATGTGCGGATGTATTTCTTGGAGCGTACCGGTATCTTCAGGTCGCACAATGAAACCGGCATTGGTGTGATCCTGGCAAGCACTACATGCGATTTCAAGATCCCTGTGAAATGGCCTCAGAAATTGAAGATCAGCACAGCATGTACCGCCGTTGGAAACACCAGTTTTACATTGGGGTATGAGATCCTTGATGAACAGAACAAGGTAGTGGCGAAAGGCACTAGTGTGCAGGTGATGTACGATTACAATAAAGGCACTAAAGTGTCCATTCCGGACCAAGTGCGTAACGCAATAGCTAGTTTGGAATGAATGCTCTCCCCTTCGTTTTTCGCTACACGACCATCGCTCTCTGTACCGTTCTGGTCGCCTGTTCTACGCCTGAGGTGCGCAGCGTAGATACGCCAGAAGCAGCTAGTACCAACACCTTGAGCACTGCCGATAGCCTGAATGACCTGTCCCTTGGAGCACTGATACTGAAGTTGATGGGTGAATGGCATGATGTACAGGCCGATGGCACCACGGTTTTCCATGAGCAATGGGAACGTACGGATGATCAGTTCTACACGGGCCTCGGCTTCGTAATGTCCGGGACGGATACCGTTTTCATTGAGAACTTGGTTATCGCGTATGATAGTCTTGGAGCTCATTATTCTGCTCGGATCCCTGCCCAGAACCAAAGGGAGTACGTGCGTTTCGGATTGACCACAGCAAGTGAGGATTCCATGGTCTTCGAAGCTCCCGAACATGATTTTCCACAACGTATTGCGTATGTGATCCAAGGCGATTCTGCATGGAATGTGGTCGTTTCAGGAATTGACAAAGGCGTTCCGCGCTCGGAAAGATTCCATTTCACACGGCGGTAGGTTCAGTATATCTGATCAACGGTGTTTGATCAAGGTACTCGAATACCTTTACTTCGTGATCGTTGACGGCAGCGGAACTCTCCAACGCCGTGCACGTTTTTCTGCTTCATACACTCGAAGCAGGTAATCTTTAGTTGATGAAGATCTCATGGACCTGATCCCCCCCGGCTGGCGAACCAAGCTATACCGCTTGATCAGTTGGGCGACACCGTTCTTGGCACTTGTGCTGATCGGTCTGGTCTATTTCCTAGGTGTGCGTACGGAACGGACTGGATTCGTTCGTGAGGTTCTGGACCCTGGATTGAAGCGCATCACGAACCCCGTCCTGAATGCATTCCGAGGGGGCGTGCCTCCCGTCCATTCGCTATTGATCCAGCTAGATTCTGCCGCTGTGGATAGCATGCTTGAGATCGAACATTCGGCCAAAGTGCGTGGATGGCTGGGAACATCCATGAACGCCTATTTCGTGGGGTCGGTTGAATGGGGTGATAGTACGCTTGCTGCAGTGATATCGCTACAGGAAGGACCAAGGATCAACGATGGAAAAGCGGATCTAGGCCAACTGCAAGTAGGTCTGGTCATGGGCGATACGATCCAAGGAATGCAACGCTTCAACCTCAAGAAGATCACGAATGGGCAGGTACTCCATGGCTGGCTGATGGCACATGTTCTTGCTGAACAGCGTTTGCCGGTTCTGGGTCGTTCCATCGTCGAGGCGACCACTCCATGGTACAAGAACGGATTGAGTTCGTTGGAAGGTGCGTTGGATAGTACTGCGCTTGTTCGGTGGGGTGCGGAAAATTTCATTGCGGGTTGGTATGGCAATGAATTGTATCTGGCTGCTCAACAAGAGACCGCGGAATTGAAGTACCCGGTGGATCCATTACGCCAAGCGGATTGGCTCGTAGCGCCCATTTTGACCTCATTGATCGCAGGAACAACGAAAAATGCGCAAACCACTAAGGCTCAGGAACTGGTCGTAAGATCATTGGATGCGTTCCGGAAAGGAAGCAGATCAACATCCGAGGTGTTCCAAGTGAACGCATTGGCAAAGCTTTACGCACTCAGTGATCTTTTCGGACAGCAACGTACCATGGCCTGGTGGAATTTGAGATTCGTTCCGGATAGTACCGCACGGCTTATGACCGTTCCATTGCAGTATCTGGAGCCTGGACCAATTGCGAGAATTCATGCACTGACAAGCGGAAATGTGATCAGGTTCCCATCCAACGGTTCGGATCTCATTGATCGCATGTTCAATGATCCGGTTTTCTATAGAGCATACGTGGCGTATTTGGATACCATCAGCACGCCAGGTTGGTCAGAAGCACTATTCGAACGCTATGCTGCTGAATTGGATCTTCAGGAAAGGATCGTGGTCGGTTATTTTCCCCAATACGTTCTGGATCGCGCAATTTTCGAACACAACCGGTTGGTGATCCGCAGTACCCTCTATCCGAAAGATCTTATGTTGGCCTATTTCGAGGATCGGATAGGGGCGGTTGATCGATTAGCCGTAGGAAACGTGCACGCTTTGCCAGTGGAAGTGGTCGCCTTCGTTGCTGAAAATGATACTGTGGAACTTGAGAAACCCATATTCATAGCGGCGCGTGAGCCGGATATGCCGTTGACCTACGATATGATCCGGTTGGAAGTCTCCAGCGCAACATCATCACCGTCCGTTCTTTTAGTGCGGCCGGTCGGGCTGCATTCAACTATAGCTGTACATGTTGGATCGTGGAATACGTTCTCATCAAACCCTGCTGAGTGATCCATTCGCATTAGATTTACCAACTAACCAAACCACATCCACCAAAACCAGGATCACATGAGTATGATGAAAGAGTTCAAGGAGTTTGCCATGAAAGGCAACCTCGTCGATATAGCCGTAGGTTTCGTAATGGGTGCTGCCTTTGGGAAGGTCGTGTCCGGATTCATTGATGGCATTGTTATGCCTGCGATCGGTATGATCACAAGCGGTATCGACTTCAATCAATTGAAATATGTGCTCAAGGCAGGAGCTCCGTCTGTAACGGATGCAACCGGTGCCATTGTGACAGCCGAAGTAGCCGAGGTTGCGATGACCTATGGTGCCTTTGTTACCACAGTGATCAATTTCATCGTGGTCGCATTCGTAGTGTTCATGCTTGTAAAAGCAATGAATAAAGCCAAGAAGAGTGAGCCTGCTCCGCCTCCTGCCGGACCAACGGCCGATCAGAAACTACTCATGGAGATACGTGATGCGCTGAAGAAGTAAGCGAGCATCGATCGTTTTGAAAACCCTCTTGCATTGTGCGAGAGGGTTTTTTTTTCTTTGAACGAAGTTCATCCTAGGATAAGTGAGCCGTATTTAGTTCATGGAATGAACACCGGCTGTAGATTATCTATCGAATGCATCAACACGGTATAAAGCTCAACAACACCGGATCAAACCGCATTCCGGATAGTGCAAAGGCTTTTTCCATTCGTCCTGATGTGATCAATACGTTCGGTGCGTCGGTGATCACCGATCCATCGGTAACGAGAATGATCCGATCGGCAATATGCAGCGCGGTCTGCAGATCATGCGTGCTCAGTACGATGCACTTTTTGGTACGCTGTGCAAGCTCCTTCAACAAAGCCATTGATCGCACGCGATTGACGAGATCCAAGAACGCGGTAGGTTCGTCCAAGAGCATGATCGGCGTGTCTTGAGCGAGTGCGCGCGCGATCAGTACCAACTGCAATTCACCATCGCTTAACGAACGCAATGCGCGCTGCTCGAACTGCTTGGTTCCTGTGCGTTGCATCGCATCATCGATCCTCAGCTGATCCTCGTCGGTCAGTCGTCCCATATGGCCGGTCCACGGTTGGCGCCCGAGCGAGATCAACGTGCGCACGTCAAGCAAACCCATATCCGGACGACCGGTAAGTACTACGCTAATAGTGCGTGCTCTGTCCATTGCGGTCATACTGAACAGGTCTATACCATTGATAGCTATCCCGCCAGAGATGGGCTTCAGTAGCCCAGCTAGTGTTCTCAGCAACGTTGATTTGCCGCTACCATTCACACCGATCATGGCAACCAATTCTCCGGGGTTAAGTGATAGGTCGATACCCTTGAGTATGGTTTTCTTTCCATGACCAACTGCAAGGTCGGCGGTATGTAGAATGGTCTTCATGTGCTACGCGCCCATCTTTTACCGCTGAATAATACCCACGCCACAACGGGCGCTCCGAGTAAGGAAGTCACTGCATTCAACGGAATGGCATGTTGCACGCCGGGTAGTTTGATAATGACATCGCAGAGCAACGCCAGCACTGCTCCACAAAGCAGCGTCGCTGGCATTAGTCGGGTGTGATCACTGGTCCGCATGAATGCACGTGCAACGTGTGGAGTGGCAAGACCAAGGAAAGCGATCGGACCACAAAAAGCCGTGATCGTACCCGCAAGAATGCCGGCGGTCCACATAATGCGCCGGTGCACGCTGCGCACGGGAATGCCCATCGTTGCTGCGTAATCCTCACCCATCAGCAGAGCGTTCAACGATTTCACCAGATACACTGATGCCGCTATCCCCAACAAGACCGGTACCACCAACCATCCCATCCGCTCTGGTCCTACTCCTGCAAAAGAACCCATTCCCCATAACACAAATCCCTTCAATGCTGCATCGGGGCTAGCAACTTGCAACACACTGATCAACGCCGAACAGATATAGCCCACCATCAACCCCACGATCAACAACGTTACGCCATCTCCGATACGGCGGTCTGCTAAAAGTACCAAGGCCAATACACCCATGCTGCCGATCAATGCAGCAATGACCAACGCTGCATCACGCGGGATCGGTACCATGCTCCACAATGGTTGTGACAACATCAGCAAAGCAACACCCAAACTGGCTCCGGAACTAATGCCCAGCACACTAGGCCCTGCCAGTGGATTACGGAACAAGGTCTGCATCAACAAACCGCTCGCCGCTAGCCCTGCACCGGCTAACAACGCGGTAAGTGCTTGTGGTAATCGCACTAATCGAACAACGTTCTTCGCACTGTCACCACTGCCCATCAAGCCATCCTGGATCTCAGTAAATGACAAGGCCACTGAACCGGTGCTCAAGTGTACCAAGAACAACACGAGGCCTAGAACAAACAGCACAAGAAATGGCCAAAAAGAGCGCGACGGCATTCCGCAAACTTAGGCGGTGTTACCGGACCCTACTTCCACTGCCTTCAAACGCACTTTATTCCTTCACGAATTGCTGGCGTATTATCGTTGCATTACGCGCTAATTCCAAGGTATAGACCCCAGTCACTAGTGTCGAAATATCGATCCCATTAGCAGCCTTGCCGTGTTCAATTCGTCGACCTTGTGCATCGATGACCGCAACTTGATACGAGCCCTTTAAGTTCCAACTCAGGTAGTTGGTCGCAGGAACTGGAGACAAAACCAGAGCATCCTTATCCACAGCTTCATCAATTCCCATCGGTCCAGCAAGGTCAATCATCACAATTGCTGACTGGCATAGTAATTCCGGTGTGAAAATGATCATGTATTGGCCGGCTGGAAGATCATTCCAAGTGCCGTTGTTCGTTTGCTCAATGGGGTCACCAATAGGTGTTGGAGATCCTCCATTCATGTCAAACAAGCTTAATGTACCAATTGGTTGACCAGGATAGGGCAGGGTGGAATTTGGGTCGTTCAATACATTCAAAACCGAAATGCTTCCGTTGGAAAGGCCTCCGGTGGGTGCAACGTTGCTGGTCTCTAGGGTAAGGCTGTCACCATAAGCAATCGTTTCTTCCGACTGTGCAACACCACATGGACTTGAAATTTGCACTGAATAGGTGTAGCCGAAAGGATAGAAATGCGGCACCAACAAACCTATCCCAGCGCTATACGGAGTGATCGAATCAACAACGGTGGTGCCATCCTGTATGATCCGCAACACATTAAGCGAATCATTCGTTAAGTCGTCGCAATCAACATAGGTAAAGATCTGTCCTAACGCAGATGGAACCCTGACCTCGCCGCTTATCTGAACTTGGCCAGCCATTGCATAAATATTCAAATTGAAATGCCAGTATTCCTGGATAATGTCAAAGGTGAGCGTGTTCAGCAGCGTAACACCATCATAAAAACTGACCGTATGGGAACCCACACCAAGGTCGGTTGTTATTGTTGTAGCACCCGTATCCCAAAGCACATTATCGCCACCGCATGCGGTTAAGTCTACGTAGGCATACCCAACAGTATCCGGCAGGAAGGGGTGGAACATATATGGGCCACATTGCGCTTGCGCACTATTCCCAAAGAATAAAGTTCCAAATAACAGGCCGAAGCTGAGTAGTTGTTCTTTCATGATGAATAGGTGCTTAATTGATTGACGTGGAATCCTATGAAAGGTTGCCATTTCAACAATGAAAAATAATGAAAATTGTCCGATCCACTAGTGCCGATCAGCATTTGCAGTTGATCGACTGGATCAGCGCAGATATTTATCATTTCAGTGTCGTCACTCCGGGCCGCGAACCGGAGAGCTTTCTACTCTTTGACCAAGCAGGCGCTAAATCAGCTAATCAGCTGATCATCCACATCAGCTGATCCTCTCTCCTCACATCCTCCGATACCACCCCTTGATCCGCTCCCTGTCCAACACCTTCTGCCACTCCGGACCAAAAGGATGATCCCACATGTGGGGTAGGTTGTACGCCACTTCAGCCATGGCAGAGATCGTCTCCTCACTCCAATCCTTTGCAAGGTTCTGTGGAATGGTCACGTTCAAATGTTTCACCATGCCTTTGAATTCCTGCACATAGTCGCCGTACACATCATCCAACTTATCATAGGCGATGCAATTGGCAATGCAATGATGGATCTCCAGCACCATGCCCAGTCCGTAGCTTAACGCGTGGCAAACACCGACCTCGCTGTACGTAAGACTGAGGCCGCCCATATAGCTCGCCACCATCAGGTTCTCGTCACTCTTCGGGTCTTTGCGATCTAGTTTCAGGAAAACTTCTCTGCACAGATCCAAGGCCTTTTCACTGTATGCTTCGCTGAAGGTGTTCTTCTTGGTTCCGGTGATGGCTTCCACGCTGTGGATGTACGTGTCCATGCCCGTGTAGAACCATTGATCGGATGGTACCGTTGCGATAAGATCGGGATCGAGAATGATCTGATCGAACACCGTCCAATCACATTTCAACCCCAGCTTTTTTACCGGACCGGTGAGTACGGCCGTCATACTCACCTCTGCACCTGTACCGCTGATCGTGGGCACACCACAATGGTAGATACCTGGCTTCTTGATCAAATTCAACCCTTGATACCGAACACTGCTTCCTTCATTGGTGAACATCAATGCTGTGGCTTTCGCGATATCCATCAACGTGCCACCACCAATACCCACAATACCTGCTGGCAAACCACGTCGTTCCAGAATGTCATCGCGCAATGCATCCACTTGTTTCGTACTCGGCTCTTTCAACGAACTGATGAAGTGGACCTCGTCCTCTGGCTTTGCCGGAATACGCTTGGTAAATGCCGTCTTGTCCTTGAAGTAATCATCGACAACGAAAACCATGAAGCCTTTTCCCGCAGAGCGGTTTGGTTCCAGAACAGATTCGAGCATATCGAAGGAACCACGGCCATAACAGGTTTTTGTAACGGACTTGAAGTTGCGGTGTACGTTCATGGTTGTTGATCGGATGATCAGAAAATTAGATGATCAGACAAATGATAAGGAAGGAACACCGTCCTTTACGTGACTATTCTTTTGATGCAAAGGAACGAATAGCGAGTGAGTGGGAAAAATGGACAACAATAGCTTGATCCTCCAGCATTGAATCATGCGCCTTTTTCTGACTGCGGCATTCTTGTTCATTGGGTTCTTGGTATTCGGCCAAGGGTTCAATAAACGGTACGATGCGTTTGGGAATGGCTTTTACCAGCAGGCCTTTAATATCGAGCGTGTCGATAGTGGCTACGTTATTATTGGAGGCACAGAAGATTACGATACCATTGCACCTGGCTCGTACTACTTTCATGCTTCGGTTCTATTAACATGGATAGACGAAATGGGCGTTAAGCGAGGCGAGAAAAAAGCATGGAGGGATTTGCATAATACCACAGTGGGTTGGTCTAACTGTTGCGATACCATACCCGGAGGTGGTTATGTGGTGGGCGGTGCAAGCGAAGATAGTTTGGGAAATGATGAGGTATATTTAATGCGTTTTGATACACTGGGTGATACGCTTTGGACAAAGGTGTTCGGCGATGCAAATCTAAACTTTTACTACATCGGGCGCCAAGTGAAACAAACTAATGACGGAGGTTTCTTAATTGTAGGAGATACTGACCAGAACGGACCCGTGCGCGGTTTTGCGTTAAAAACTAATTCTAATGGCATGGAACAATGGCGGCGGTTTTATGATTGGGGAAGTTCCTGGAATGATGCTCTGATATCGTGCGCAAATATTTCAGAACGGGATTTGATAATGGCCGGAACACGAAATTTTTCATTCACGAACCACTGCCGTCCGGAACAATCCTAGCTCGGCAGATTGACGTTCTGGAAGACCTGGTTTTGTTGAACTGGTCTGCTGGACACTAAAGTTAGGGTGGTCCGAAGTTAAAAAACGTAAGTTGTTGAGTTGGTGGCGATCCGAAAAGTGTAGGATCATCAGGGCTCAGCAACAATTCCTTTAGATCCACATAACGCATTAAATGCAATCGCACTAGGCCCACCATCGTTGAATATGCTGGCTGGATCTTGAAGGAGAATAATTTGCGCTTGATCGTTACCAATAGATCCGCGATCAAGGCGCACCAGATCTGGATCCGGATCGCGTTCTCATTGTCACCTAGGAAGTCGGTAAACTTCAGGTTCTGCTTGAGACGCTTGAATAGTATCTCAATTTGCCACCGCTGTTTATAGGCTTGGGCTACGTTCACCGGTCCCATTTTACCCATGTTGGTAATGAATTGCAAGGTGCGTTTGAAGGTCTGGTCGTAGTAGGTTATCAAGCGCAACAGTATAGGGTTGAGTTCGCCTTCGTGGCCCAGCAGAACCCATTGGTCTTTGAGTACTCCAGCCTTCTTGGCGCTTGCGCTTACCGTGCGATCGCGAAGTATTTGCACCGTGCTTCGCAGGTTTAGGCGCGTAACAAAATGCACCCCGGTCTTACCCCAGTGCCTATACAAAGGGTAGTTCATGTACGCCTTGTCGAACACCAATATGGTTCCCTTGGCCATGTTCTTGAACTCAGGCATGAACTGCTTGTCGTTGGTGGCCGCTTTGGTAATCCGAATCAGAGATGGCACTTCTTCAGTAAGGTGCATACCCATGTGGACCTTCACCCCGCCCTTGCGTTTTCCGTCGGCAGGAGTGCGCCCACAAGCCTTCATGATCTCTTTGAAAAGTGTAATTGTGGTTGAGTCTACCAAGAACAAATTACGTAGCCAACGTTCGTTCTTTGGCAAACTGCTGTCCGATAAATAGTGTCTATATCGGCGGTATATGTCCGCAAAAACCCTAGCGAACAACTCTGGTGGCCGCTTCTTATTCGCATCGCTTACGGTGCTGCGTTTGGGCAGGTGAGTAGAAGCCATCTCAAAAATAACTTTTGAGAATTATCATTACGCAAGCCAACTGCACCATGCCTAAGAAGAGGTCTGCATGGTATTCATACCGAACGAATGTACGGCGCGAGTTAAACAACCACGCGAACAACCTTTCGACCTTCCAGCGGCGTTTGTAGCGCCGTAATTCCCGTCCATCTTGATGCACTTGTCGTTTTCTGTTACTCCTGTGCGGACATACCAGTTGGATTCCGCGTTTCTTCAATGTGCGTCTTAGTTTGTCACTGTCGTACGCCCTGTCGGCGATCACACGTTTGGGCTTTATGGCACACGAACGGATCGTCCTATCGGCTAGCTTTACTTCATGGGTGCTGGCGCTAAAGGCCCGTACGGTGAGAGGAATACCAACAGCGTCTGTGACTGCCATGATCTTGGTGCCTTTCCCTTTCTTAGTAGGTCCAACACAAGCCCCCCCTTTTTTGGCACTTGCGAAGGTGCCATCGATAAAGCATTCGGTAATGTCGATCTTCCCTCGATCGCGTAGATCCGATGCAAGAGCATGCAGCAGTTTATCCCAAGAACCGCTCTTGCACCAGTGTTTGTGGTACCGATGGCAAGTCTGGTATGGCGGGTATCTGCCAGGTAGATCGCCCATGGTGCACCGGTCCGGCATATCCACAAGATCCCGTTAAGCACCGCACGTGGATCTTGTCTGGGCCTGCCACGTGTTTCGCTCTTATGAAAAATACTTGTAAGCGGTTTTTCCAACACTTCCCATTGCTTGTCGCTGATGTCCATCGCTTTTCTTAGCGAAGTACATTGCGCCAAAGAAGAAGATCAACTGGAACATTAAAAAGTTGATCAAAGCCCAGTGTTCATAGATAACTTAGGCAATGCTTATTTTTGAGATTCCTTCTAAACCCGAAGTGTTTCAGACCTTCGCTATAACCCGCTAAACCACTGGTGAGTTCGCGAAGCCCTGAAGTTCTTTGCAACACGGCAAAAATCATAGACCCCATCAAGGTCCATGTATTGAGCTTCTTTACAGCGAAGTCTGCACCGGTTTCAACTACCGCATTATGGAAGTCTTTTCGGTTGATAAGCGATAACAGCTGTCCGTAAACCGGAGTTCCAGCCTTTGCCTTAATTTTGCCCATGGTACCATTAATTATGGAAAGGGATCCGCGACGCAATCAGGGGTCCCTTTCCTATTTTAGCAGTGCAAAATTATCCGGTCCGTTCTATTGTTCCGGACGGCAGTGATTCACGAACAATGATTTCTGGGTACAACGTACCGATAGTTTGGGCAATGTAAAGTGGCGAGTAAGTTGGGGTGGGCCTTATGACGAAGGTGCTTGCCAATCGTTTGTACTGGCGGATGGGAATATAGGAATTGCAAGTGTTCTGGGCCACGCAGAAAACTATGCATTAACTCGCCCGTATCTCGCCAAACTCGATAGCTCTGACGGCTCAATAATATGGGAACGCGAATACGGTACGCTTTACCCAAATAATGGTTTCATGGCCGGCAAAGAATGTCCAAATTCTGATTTTGTTGCCGCAGGTTTTTCATTTCCTAGTCCGGGGTCACGTAAAGGCATAATTTTACGCTCAACAGCTCAAGGAGATAGCTTATGGATGTTCAGCTACTTTTACCAAGACAGTATAATGGACAACGGTAGAGGGCAGTTCTTTGATGTAATCCCCACCTTAGATGATGGTTTTATTGCTGTTGGCGGGGCGTATAACCCAGTTAATCTACCTTACCCACCAGGCTACAGTCAAGACACCTGGGTAGTAAAAGTAGATGGCCAAGGTTGCATTGTGCCCGGCTGCAATAATGTTGGTATAACAGAGCAAGCTACTAACCTACAAGATGCACTAACACTTTTCCCCAATCCTGTTGCAACCGGCCAACCACTTAACTTGCAGTTAGACCTGCCGCCTTCTCTTGCCAACCAACCTTTGCAACTAAACGTGGTTTCTTTGGATGGCCGCGTAGTACATCAACAGAACCTTGCGGGTAATGGAGCGCACTCGTTGGCGTTACAACCCTTGGCTTCCGGAGTTTACTATGTGCATGTTGCTGCGGGTAGTAAATGGTTAACTGGCGGTAAGTTTGTTGTGGAATGAGCAGCGTGTGCAGCTACAGGCTACGGTGTTGTGTGATTGAGCGCGTAGCCACAGGCGACGCGGAGAGGGGTATTGCTAGTACGCAGACAGCAACAACCAACAACTCAATTCCAACAGATCAATTCTAACAACCAACGTCCACCCCCCTCAATTCGCCGCAACAGGAAACCCCAACTGCATCTCAGGGATCGTCACCTTGAATTGGTAACCGTCGCCGGTACGTTCCATCAGGTACCAACCATTCATACTGCCGAATGCACTGCGTAGCTCGCAGGCACTTCTGTACGTGAATTCCTGGCCGGGTCGTAACACGGGTGTTTGACCAATTACGCCGGGGCCATCCACTTCATGCATGGGTGAGAGGCTATCACGGATGAACCAATGCCTGTGCAAGAGCTGCACTGTATCACGCCCTGTATTGGTGATCGTTATGCGATAACTGAACAAGTACCGCGCAGCACGTGGGTCGCTCTGTGAGCGTTCATAGCGGGGTTCAGCCGTTATGCGGATATCGTTGCTTACTGCGGTTGACATTGCTGTGAAGTACAAGTTTACAGCAACACGATCGAAATGTCGAATGTGGAACGATTTTTTTAATCGAGTAGTACATCGAGCAAAGCCGAGCCGGATCTTTTCTCTCTTCCTAGCTAGTACATCTCGGCTCCGTTCGACGTACTAGCGGACCAAAATCACATGCCCGGTATGTTCATGCGGATAGCCTTCCGTATCAATGATCTTGATCTTCCAGACATATACGTCATTCGGGGCATTGGCACCGTCCCACACATCGGTCAGCGATCCGCCAGTGAAGATCGCTTCACCCCAGCGGTTGTATATGGTCAGTTGGAAAACCTTTGGAGTGCGGATACTGCTTTGGACCATGAAAACGTCGTTGATATCGTCGCCATTCGGAGTGAACGCATTCGGCACCCAGAGCGCATATCCATCTTCCACACAGAGTTCCAGTTCCGCGTTATCGGTACAGCCATGTGTACTCGTTACATCCAACGTAATGGTATAGCAAGCAACTGAATCGAACGCAAAAGCGGGTGATCGCAACGTACTTGAACTATCCAGTACGGTTCCGAAATTCCAGATCCATGAATCAGCGTTCGTACTCTCATCGATGAACTGAACCAGTGGGTCCTCGATCGTTACAGCCGCAGGTGATGCTGAAAAACGTGCTTCCGGCACAGGCCACGCATGGATCAATTCTGGCATGATGATACTGCCCGGACACCCATTCGCATTATCGGCTTCCGTGGAAGTTAGCGTTACGTCATGCCCGCCGGCCTGAAAACAATGTGTAGGTGAGATCCCATCTGCCGTTGTGCCATCGCCGAAAACCCAGGTGTACGTTGTATTCGGTGCAGGAACAGTGCTGAACACAACGCATAACGGTGAACAGCCCGCGGTAATATCTACTGAGAACGTAGGTGCCAACGATGTTCCCTGCGCCACAATGATCGTTGCTTCATCGCTGCCGCATTGATCGCTTACCGTAACCGTGTATGTTCCGGGGCCTTCCACGTCTATGGTATCGCCTACAGCACTGGTGTTCCACGCGTATGTTGCGCCGCCACTTGCTATAAGGGTAACCCCGCTGTTGGGGCAAGTGGTAGCTGGTCCGGTAACATTGGCGGTCGGTAACGGTGTAACTAGGGTTGAAATGCTATCCGTGCTTTGTCCGCATGCGTTAGTAGCTGTTACAACGAACGTGTCTTCTGAATTCACGTTGATCGTGGATGAAGTGCTACCAGTGTTCCAAGAATAGGTGCTGCCTCCGGTTGCCGTCAAGATCAATTCAGTGCTTTCACAGAACGTGGTCGGTCCGTTAGCGGTAATTTCAATGATCGGAGGGCCATCGACCTGCAATTGGAACGGTGTACAAACAGTATCTGAGCAGCCGCCGATCGCGCAGAACTGCAGATCAATGGTGCCCGATTCTGTACTGCCCGGCGTGTAATTCGTACTCAACGCAGTAGGTGAACTGAAAACGCCCATGCCGCCATTCCAGAAGAAATTATTGGTGCCTTGCACGGTTGCACTCAATGCTGCACTAGCACCACAGCTCACTGGGGCCGGATCTACATTTATGACAGGTGGCGCTAGCGTGATCACTTCCAATTGATAGGTGCCACAGACCGTATCGCCACAAAGTCCAACGATACAAAATGAAAGTGCCACGTTCCCGGATTCATTCGGTGCCATTGTGTAGGTGGTGCTGATACCATTCGGTGGATCGAATTCGCCTTGACCACCACTCCAGTAACTGGTGCTGAAACTTCCTGTCGTTACTGCATCCAATTCCAAACCTCCCCCGCAAAGTACTTGGGTCGGGGGTGTCGTAATGGCCGTGCCGAAGGGCGTGATCGGGGCTTGACATCCGTTGTTGAAGTAACTCACGGACGGTGCACCCGGCCAAGAGGCAGCTATACTTGAGCCATCGTTCTCTGTATACGAACCGCCATAGGTGCCGTATATATTCACCATCTGCGCTATGTTATAGGCTACCGTGTCACTGCAAGCAGGCACCGAAAGAACGAACGTGCGATAACTTGATCCACTGGTTGGAAAGCTGGATAAAGCGCCAATGTTGCTGGTGTTCTTGAAGTGCCCTAAAGTGTTCCCCGCGACCTGGTAGATCACATACAGCGTGTCGGCAAGCAGCGCAAAGGAGTTGCCCGTAATGCAGATATCCGTGCTTGTGATACCCAACACACGTTTTCCAGCCGGAATGATGCCACCTGGTGGTTCGATCAACCATCCACAATTCGTGATAGTGCCGTTCAACATAGCCGTTAGGTCTGCAGTGACCCCGTTCTGTATCCAACCTAAGAAGCCGTTAGGCGTTGCCCATTGCGCGGTAAGCTGGTTCAAAGGGATAGGCGCAGGACCCACGATGAACCGGAACATTTCATTGGTGCCTTCCTCAGCGCCTGGGCATGCATTATTGCACGCATCTGCAAGCACGTTCTCGATCTCCAAACATTTCGTTGGGATCTGAGCAGTACTCCGCTGGAACGCAATCACAACAAACAATAGGAAGACCAAGGAATACCTCATCATTTACACAGGTACAAAGGTCGGGTGTTTCAGGTGTTTTGAGGAGGGAAAGATTGAATACGAAATGCCTCAAGTCGAAGAGCGAAATCACATTCTCAACGACTGATCACCGACAATTGACCATTCTTCATTTTTCATTTTACATTCTACATTTTTTATTCTTCCTTCAAACACTCACCCGCGTCTACTGTTCACGAATTTCACACCGACCAACCGATCGCAGCGCTGTATACGATCAGTGAAGTACACGAGGACCACGTAATCATTCTCGGTTTGAAAATGGGTTCCTTCGATGGCTGTAAGGTCCGGAACGCTCGAATTCTTCGGCAACGTAACGAACATGAAATCATAGAACCCTTGCTTCAATAATGCACGCAATTCATAGGCTTTATTCTCCGGATTCCATGTCATACGAAATTGTTTCTGACATTGGAAATCACTGAATGCACCGTACGCGTAAACATCCTCCATCATTGGAGCTGCCATCGGCATGCTGAAATGGATCCCCGTATAATCCGCTCCCAACGGATCATCATTCACCAGGTCATTTTTGATCAAGTACCTCCCGTTCAGGTCCGGCTGTTCGAAGTACACGCGGATATTGCGTTTGATCTCGCTCACAAGCTTTACTTCATACACGCCTTGCCCCGGACCGGGATCAATGCTTGCGATCCGCGGTGTCATGAAACGCAAGTTCTTCAGATCATAGTTCCGGTATTCATTGTTGCCCATGAAAAGACCGGGCTCCGGGAAATCATACACAAGTTCTTTGTCACGGACAAAGCGTGGTTTGAATCCGGTGCGTAGGTCGTCCCATCGCATATTCTGCATCATGGCTACGTGTATATCGCTGAAGGGATCTTGTATTGGCAACGAGGCGGTGCGTATCGTAAGGTCTACTTGTTGCGCTTGGTCGCGCAGTTCGACATTCCGGCTCGCCGCAACGCGTGCTTCGATACCCACGATCTGCTCGAAGACCATGAAGCGACGTGTCAAGACCAGGTCTTCTTCATCAGAATCGCGATAGACCTTCAATAAATAATTCCCCGATCGCGTGAACTGCATCATGCCATTGGGTACTTCCACTTCGTACTCTATGAATTGTTGCAATGTGTTGAAGCTCTGGCGGCCGGCAGGGATGTAATCGTTCATAGCACCGGTGAGGTATTGCCCGGACATCAGATCGCTTTGTTTCCAATTCGCATCACAATGAACTACCGTGTACGATAGGTTCTCTGTGTATTGCTGTAGGTCATCGAACCGTAGAATAAGGGATTCATCGCTGTTCAACTGGATCAAAGGAGGTGCGAGCTCAAAGCCTTTCTTGAACAACTGAACGGTATGGATCGTGGGGCTATACACCGCATTCTCCATCTTCAGGACCTGCGGGGAATAGTAATCATCCGCTGCTCGACTGGTTGTGGAATTGTGCGCAGTTGCACAGCTAGAGATCACGAGTGTGCATCCAATGGCCAGCACAAGTGATCGATGGTTGCGTGAAAATGGAACTAAAAGCATGGGTTTTTTCGGGGGGATGAAGTTACCGCTATCGAAAAACGTACCGGATCTCTGGTCTTTTGGTCATTCAAGATCCCCGACCTTTGCACCACGCTGATGCGGAATAAGTATCGCGGTCAGTGGGAACGGTAAATGCGGATAGGAATTGTTTGTTACCCGACTTTTGGTGGTAGTGGTGTTGTGGCCACGGAGTTAGGAATGGCGCTTGCCAATAAAGGCCATACCGTTCATTTTATCACATATGACAGGCCTGTGCGACTACGCGATCACCCGAACGTTTTCTACCACGAGGTGCGTGTGAGCGATTATCCGTTGTTCGATTATCAACCCTATGAATTGGTGCTCACAAGCAAGTTGGTGGATGTTGCCAAATTCGAAGGGCTTGATCTGGTACATGTGCATTATGCGATCCCGCATGCGTCGGCGGCATGGATGGCACAGAAGATCCTAGCGGCCGAAGGGATCCGATTGCCTTTCGTTACCACCTTGCATGGAACGGATATCACCTTGGTAGGCCGTGACCCAAGCTTCGAACCGGTGATCACATTCAGCATGGAGCGTAGCAATGCCGTAACCGCTGTTTCGGAGAGTTTGAAGAAGGATACCTATTCCCATTTCCCGTTGAAGCGTGATGTTGAAGTGATCCCCAATTTCGTGTGTATGGACCAATACCAGCATGCTCCGGACCCAGCGGTTCACAAGCGTTATGCGCCAAATGGTGAGCGGATCCTTGTACACATTTCCAATTTCCGCCCTGTGAAACGGGTGGATGACGTGCTGCATATGTTCTATGCGCTTCAAAAGATGATGCCCGTTCGTTTATTGATGATCGGAGATGGTCCGGAACGGCAACGCCTGGAGAATTTGTGTAGACAGAATGGTACGTGTGATACCATTCAGTTCCTCGGGAAAATGACCCGGCCGGAAGAGATCCTCGCAAGTTGCGACCTGTTCGTTCTGACCAGTGAGAGCGAGAGCTTTGGTCTTGCTGCACTGGAGGCCATGGCATGTGGCGTGCCGGTGGTGACAACGAATACCGGTGGTCTACCCGAAGTGAATATCAATGGCAAAAGTGGATTGCTGAGCGCTGTTGGAGATACACAAGCAATGGCAGCAAATGCTTTCGAGATCCTGAAAGATGATAATACCTTGGCGAACTATCGAAAAGGAGCACTTGAGCAGGCCGCTACCTTTGACCTGAATATCGTTTTGCCGCGCTACGAGGAGTTGTATGATCGTGTAGTAGCAGCGGTGAACGTTTGATCGGAAGGGATGAGGTCGATCAGTGAACGAATAACGATCGAACGCACACCGGATCGAACGAGTGTGGTCGTTAGTGCGCGGTTGCCCAAGGGTAAAGAAGCGCTATTGATCACGTGGGCGATCGCTTGGATCCTATGTGGCGCTTATGTCATTTACGCACGAACTGAACTGGCGGAAGATGATCCACTTCGGCAGTACCTGCTGGCCTTTCTGGCCTTTTGGGCGTACTTCGCTTTCAAGATCGGTCGTGTTGTGCTCTGGAGAACAAAAGGATTTGAATTGTGGCGGATCAAGGACGGCTCACTGACCATTAAGGATAGCATTCTTGGCTATGGAAAAGCGAGCACCTACTTCGTTGAGAACATTCAGAAGCTCGGCTTGCTGAACTTCGATGAGACATCGATCAAGTGGCAATTGAACGACAGTCCTTGGGTTATGGGTGGTGAACGGTTAGGCTTTGAATACCTTGGCAAGAAAGTGATATTCGGTAAAGGCATTACGGATGAAGAAGCACGGAACGTGCTATCCCTGCTTAAACAAGCTTTAACGGAGGAACGGAAGAGATCCTGATCGTTTTTGTTACCGTTCGGATATCCGAAATGCATTGCCCCTGATACGCCGTGTTTCCGCTCCATCGATCCGGCTCTCCAGGATCATGGCCTTGGCCGCTGGGGTTGCCATAACCTCATCCATTGTTCGCACAGCCCCGCATGGCACACCAGCGGAGATCAACTTGGATAATAGTTCATCGCGATCGTGGTCGGCGAATGCAGGGGCCAAGATGTGGCCGAGTCCTTCTCGGTGTTGCACGCGCAACGTGTTCGTCCTGAACAAAGGCGCTGTTGCAGTTCCTGCCAGATCCAAAACCTCGCAAAGAATTGTGAATTGCTTATCACTGCCAACGGCGAGAACGATCCGACCATCATCGGCACAAGCGAAAACTTCGCCGTATGGTGCAATATTCGGGTGCAACGAGCCCATTGGTTTTGCAATAGCACCCGCCATCAAGTAATTGCTTGCCTGATTGATCAGTCCGGTCAATGCGGCTTCTTCCAACGAGACTTCCACATAAGAGCCGCGTCCTGTGCGCTCACGCTTCAGCAAAGCCAATAGCAACCCCTCCTTAAGCTGGTGAGCGGCCAGCACATCGATCATCGCGATCGGCAATTTCGCAATGTGGTGTTCATCGGTGCCGGTCATGCTCAGATAGCCGGCCTCGGCCTGCAAAACCACATCGAACGCGGGACGATCCGGCTGGTCCGCAAACCCTTTGATGTGGCCGTGCAGTATGGTAGGGTTGATGCGGCGGATGCGCTTTTCCGTAAGGCCTAGCTTTTCAGAGTCCGCCGCCAAATGGTTCGTGATCAGAACGTCGGCTTTGGCCAATAGCGCATCGAATTGCACCCGGTCCTCGGCATTTTTAAGATCCAGGAACAGGTGCTCTTTCCCCCAATTCACACTGCTGAAATAGGCGCTAACAGTAGCAGCTGGGTCTTCATTTGCTAGCTTCCATTGGCGCGTAACATCGCCCCCGGCACGTTTGTTCTCGATCTTGATCACCCTCGCACCGAGTTCCGCAAAGTGCATACCCACGCTAGGGCCAGCTAAGATCGCCGCTGTTTCCAGAACAAGAAGGTCGGAAGGCAAATGGTTCATATCGGAAAAGACCCAGCACGCATAAGCGGATGGGTCATATTCAGTGCCCATCTGCCTTTCCGCACGCTGTCGCGCCTGCGGTGTTCGAGTCCAGTCGCGTGTGAATCTAAATATAAAAGCCCTAGCTCTCGCTAAGGCTTTTAAACAATTGTGCCCAGGACTGGACTCGAACCAGCACAGCCTTTCGGCCACACGCCCCTCAAGCGTGCGTGTCTACCAATTTCACCACCTGGGCAGGTTTGCAGCTCTGCTGCGCGGCAAGGGGCGGCAAATATAATGAGTTGCGGTGTTATTCGGAGTCACCAAGTCCTGTCATTCGTCTTTGGCGCATTTCTGTGCGGATACGAGCTAGTTTATCAGCTAGTTCAGCGCGTTCTTCAGGATCATGGTACCAGTGGTACAAGAGGTTGCGATCCATTGCGGCGCAGTCCATCTCGGCAATGTACCGGATCTCAGAATCCGCATCTTCTTGCGGGATAGGGTTGCGTTTCGGCTGTGCGTTCATTAGCGTATGGTAAAGGAATGGCTCACCAGTACGGCACGCAATACCTGTATCTGGGTAATTTCCGGCAATGACCTTGTGACCCTATTTAGCCGGATCGAACAAGAACAATATGCCTTTTCGTTTTCTGAGATTCCGCTGGGGCTTACCGTATTTCACCTCCGGCTCCTACAGTATGAACTTCTCGCTCCATCGGGGTATTCATCCTTCGACAGGAGTTCATATTGAAACTAAAAAGCTCCCCATTTCTGAGAAGCTTTCTGTGACCCCGCTGGGGCTTACCGTATTTCGCCTCCGGCTCCTACGGTATGAACTTCTCGCTCCATCGGGGTATTCATCATTCGACAGGAGTTCACATTAAAACTAAAAAGCTCCCCATTTCTGAGAAGCTTTCTGTGACCCCGCTGGGGCTTACCGTATTTCGCCTCCGGCTCCTACGGTATGAACTTCTCGCTCCATCGGGGTATTCATCCTTCGACAGGAGTTCATATTAAAACTAAAAAGCTCCCCATTTCTGAGAAGCTTTCTGTGACCCCGCTGGGGCTTACCGTATTTCGCCTCCGGCTCCTACGGTATGAACTTCTCGCTCCATCGGGGTATTCATCCTTCGACAGGAGTTCATATTAAAACTAAAAAGCTCCCCATTTCTGAGAAGCTTTCTGTGACCCCGCTGGGGCTTACCGTATTTCGCCTCCGGCACCTACGGTATGAACTTCTCGCTCCATCGGGGTATTCATCCTTCGACAGGAGTTCATATTAAAACAAAAAAGCTCCCCATTTCTGAGAAGCTTTCTGTGACCCCGCTGGGGCTTACCGTATTTCGCCTCCGGCTCCTACGGTATGAACTTCTCGCTCCATCGGGGTATTCATCCTTCGACAGGAGTTCATATTAAAACTAAAAAGCTCCCCATTTCTGAGAAGCTTTCTGTGACCCCGCTGGGGCTCGAACCCAGGACCCCAACATTAAAAGTGTTGTGCTCTACCAGCTGAGCTACAGGATCAATTCCCCTCCCTGGAATCGTTGCCGATTTTCGATTGGGGTCGCAAAAGTAAGGATCCCTGCCATATCACCAAGCATGATCCAAGAATATGTAGAAATGATCCATTCAATAATTGATCCTACGACCCTGTACGGCGCATTTTCAAAGCTCATCCAGATACTCTTAATCCTTCTTTTCCTCAATGATCCCTTGCCGCTGGAATGGTTTGCTCCTGTCGAATAGATAACGGAAGGTGGCAAGTGTGCGATAGTTCTCCGCACCTAGGTTCTTACACACCTTGATCATTTTCGGATTGAAATCACCGATCCAGGTAAGGACGGTGTCCTTGTACAGTTTCTTGTCGACGATCTGTTTCTCGCTGAATGTAATTAGCGCACCTTCAATGCCTTTGCCTTGGTATTCCTTCGCTACGCCGAATACGATCCCCGTAAGATTCTTCACCGTTCCTCGCCATTTGTGATACAGGAACTTGAGCTTACCGATCCAATTGAGATCGCCGTTGACATATCGGAATATCTCATTCATTTCTGGCACGCTTATGTACATTGCGATCGGCAACTCTTTGTAGTACACGAAGATCAGCAAACGCTTATCAATTATGGCTTTCATGCTATTTACCAACTTGAAGGCCGTGGCTTGCTCCATCGGTTTGAAGTTTTCATGATCCACCCATGCACTGTTCAGTACCGTGCGGAGATCCGAAGCGATCAGCTCAATACTGCGGCCTACACTATCAGCCACTCGGTAATCCGGGTCGCGCTGTATCTGTTCGTATTTACGCCGGAATATCGGCTGGGCTGGTAGGCTAGCGGATCGTTTGAAGAACAATTGATTGTAGTAGAGCTGAAAGCCATAGCCTTCAAGAAGCTTCCTGTAGTATTCAGGATTGTAGTTGGTCCCGTAGATCGGGAAGTCCGTGAAATTCTCGATCAATAGACCCCAGAACATATTGCGGTCTCCTAGGTTCACAGGGCCGTCCATGGCCTCCATATCCTTGCTTTTCAGAAAATCACGGGCCGTATCGAATAATGTATTGGCTGCTTTCTGGTCATCGATGCACTCGAAAAAACCCATGCCACCCGTAGGTTGGTCGTTCTCCCATGCATTTTTGGGGTTCACGAAAGCGGCTATTCGGCCTATGGGTTCACCTTTCCCATCGCGCAACAACCAACGCTCTATATACCCTTGCTTACCCGTTTCCTTATCAACTTTCAAGAGCTTGTTCTTCTCCAGATCAAAGACCTTTTCAATATCCTGCTTCAGGTGAGGGATCCAATTGGGGTCATTCTTGTAAATACGCCAAGGAAGTTTCGTCCAAGCATTCAATGCACTGCTGTTACCGGGTTTGATCAATTCGATCTGCATACCTTATTCTTGCTTAATGTCCTGTTTGTTTTCATTCGAATGGTGAACGGTCCAACGTGACCGCTTGAACAGATCGCACTCGAATGGAATGGGGCGACGAAGTTCTAGATACTCAGCGATCTTTGCACTGTAAAATGTTGAACCTGCATCAAAAGCCGAAGCGTATCCTTCTCATTGGATTCATGTGTTCCGGTAAATCGACCGTTGGGCGTGCGTTAGCAAAGGTTCTGGATCTTCCGTTCATTGATATTGATCGAATGGTTGAAGGGCGCGTCGGGCCGCTTGTACCTTTCATTCAGCAAAAAGGTGAACAGACCTTTCGCGAATTGGAGAATGAACTGCTCAATGAGCTCTTGAAAGGCCCGGATGCCGTGATAGCAACGGGTGGAGGTACACCATGTTCCAACAACAACATGGCACGCATGAACGCTAACGGTATTACCGTTTGGTTGGATGTGCCAATGGAGTACTTGATGCCATTGATCGAAAGAAAAGGCGGTGACAGGCCGTTATTGTTCGGTTTAAAAGGCGCAGAGTTACGTGATCGCGTGATGGAGCTATATACGCCTAGAGAACAGATCTATGCTGAGGCGGATCTGATCGTCCAAGCAGGTGCTTTACCATCAATCGTTGTAGAGCGGATCGCACTTGCCTTGAAAAGTTGGTAGTTCAAGCGCTCTTCCGCAATGGAAAGTGATAAACCCGTCTTGTGATCATTTCAAATACACAACATCCTTCTTGCCCAACTCCACGCTAATATGCTCTTGGACCGTGGTGCTTAGGGTGAGACCAACAATGTCCGCACGGATAGGGTAGGTGCGATGCAAACGATCGACAAGCACTACCGTGGTTAATTTTTTTAGTGGCACTTTGATCAGGAAGGATGCGGCGTGCATCAATGTCCTCCCGGACATCAACACATCGTCAATAAGGATAACAACACGATCCTTCAACTGTGAATGATCCACTGAAAGATGAACAGGTTTTTCCAATGGTACGTCCTTATCCAACTTCAATTCGACGTACTCTGTTTTCAACGGCGAGATCTCACTTAGTAACTTGCCAAGACGCGTTGCTACCGTTGTTCCACGCGGTGATACCCCTACTAGGACGATGGCCTTCTCTTCGTAGTTCTGCTCATACAATTGATGTGCAATGCGCTGAAGCTTGCGTTGAACATGGTCGTGGTCCAAGATGATGGTGGGCTTGGTCATACCTGCGGATCTACGTTCGCTCTGGATCGCTCTAATCTACCAGACCGAAACGGAAAACCAGTGTTTTGGACTTGGTTGATTGCAGTTTCCACCTGTTCTCCTTCATCATTTCCTCCTTCGCAATTCCAATGATCGTATCCAAGAACGAATAACCCGTTGAGGTGCTCGCCGGATCACTCACACTGATCAATTTACCCAACTTACGACCACCCAATTTAGCGAGTGCCTCGGCCTGAACTTTGGCTTTGTCAAAAAGGCTTGTCATGAAAACCTGTTCTTTCATAGGCAATACATCCATTTCCCATTCGTGAACGGATCCATCGCCCTTGGAATTAGCTCTAAGATAAGTCACCAATCGCTTCAATTCCGTTTCGTTCAATACCGTTATCCGCAAGCTGGATGCACTGTTGTCGTCCTCGTCGTAGGATGAGATATTGTATCCGTCGGCGGCAGGAGCATCCGTCACGGAAAAACCTTCCTTCACCAAGCTCTTTGTCAGTTTTTCACTGAGCTTCTTGTTTTCCTCAGCAACTTTTTTCTGCAATTTCTCCCAATCGGTATCTTCCTCGTAGACCGCATCGGTACCCATTTCCGTGCTTGAAGGCGTATAATCGTAGGTGATCTGCTTGATCTTTACTGGTAACGTATCGGTAATGCTGAGCTCGATGTAGGTTTCGGTCAAGGTTTGGGCATTGGCTGTGCCGATGAATAGGACAAGAGCGATGAACAGATAGCGCATGGTGTGTTTGTTTGGGCCGCAAATATCGGACATATGTGCGGTTATTCTGAGCGAAGGTCCGTTATATGATCAAGTCGTATCTCTGTTCCTGTGTGCAATTTGAGCAGTTCAACTTTGTCCTTGATGAACAGGTCGATGATCCGTCCTTCAACTTTCTCGCCGTTACTCAAGGTGATCGTACACCACTTTTTCAGTGTTGCATTTGCTTCGAACGTATCGTAGAGGTTGCAATCGATCGGAACATAGACTTCTGTCTTCTTAGCTGAAAGCCAGAGCTCACGACCTGCTCTCGGAGCGATCGAGTTATAACAGCGTTCCATTGAAACAGTTGGAAAATAGGGGGTGAATATCGGTTCATAGATCGATCTGTTTCCACCGAAAGGCGGACGGTCCGTGTTCAGCACATCATCGAAAAGTACACCGACCAATATTCCGCCAGGCTTCAATAATTCATGCATTTTTTGAACGTATGTTTTGCGTACGACCGGATATAGCGTACAGAAGAAAGTCTGTTCCAAGATGCGATCGTATGCTCCCTCATGATCGAAAAGATCGCCCACCAACAAATGGTCTTTCGGAAATTCGGGGCAGCGTTGCAAAAGATCGGCAAAAGGCAGATCCGTTAGATCGATAACGAATACGTTATTGAAACCAAGGCGATGCGCATACTCAGCTTCGTAAGCCCTTCCTGCCCCAGGGAACAGTATCCGCAAGTCCTTATCCGTGAGTTGGTCGAGGTACTCCTTCAGTGGTGTGGATGGTCCGCCAAGATCCCAGCCTGTATCGGAGGCGAGATACCGTGATTCCCAGAAATTGCGATCCAAGTTCATGCTGCGAAGTTCGGTAGTAATGACCAATGAACAGGGGAAACATGCTCTGATGACTTAGATCCTTGAATGAAGCAGATCGAGCTTATTCAGCTTGTTTTTTTACCGTTAATGAACGTAGATGGACGTTAATTAAATGCCTGCTGTACTTGCTTCGCTATTGATCAACAGTGTTGAAAAGCAGGCTCAACGAGCCAAGTTCAGACGCGGTTCCAGACTGTGCGCCATTTTAGTTTTGCGTGTTTGAAGTTGATCAGTAACCCCTCTTGCTTATTGGTCACACGCAGGTAGCTCAACATTTTTCCTATCTCGTGATCTCCAATTAGTTCAATGGTTTTAGTATCTACCACTATCAAATCATTTACTACTAGATCGGGTACGTATTCGCCTATTTGTATACTTCGATAATGTACTGGATACCTTGGTTGTTGAGCGAAAGGAATACCTTGAGCTTCCATCTCAATACATAGAGCATTTTCGTATATTTTTTCGTGGCATCCATGCCCAATGTTGTTGATGACGGTCATTGCACATCCAATTATGTCCTTTGATCCTATAGTTCCGTCAGTCATTCTTGTATCATGAAATGTAGAAACATATCTCTGCTACAGCGCGACTCATTCAACCTAGCGCACAACTTGATTAATGGAAGATCTTCATTAACGTTCATACACGTTCATTGACGGTTGGATCTTCCTGCTCTAAAGTTAGGCGCACTCTGTCTATCGTACAATATGGAGTTAGAATTCCAATCACTATCATGTGCTGAGTCGGATAAGGTGTACTTTGATCTCGAAAATTTACGGTCCAAGTTCATATTGCGACATTCGGTAGTGGAATTACTACATTTCTATCTCTCGCTCTTCAATACTCAACGATCCTTGAGCTGCGCAAGCCCAAGAACATCACGCTCGATCTGATCGGTGATCTCTTCGGGTATCACGGATGTTACCAAGGTCGGTTCTCCAATTTATAGTTTACCTGGATGCGGCAGGATCAGGTTATCGCCTTTCGGTAGTGACATGCCAAGTCCGCTCATGAACGCTGGCACATAGTGGATATGCGGCCTTTGCGCCAATACGATCCCCACACCTTTCTTGAACCGTTGGGTGATCTCCGGTTCTCCGCGGGTGCCTTCGGGAAATAGGATCAATGAATCGCCAGCATCCAACGCAGCAAGCATTAAGCTGATCGGATCCTTCGTGGCGTCTTCAATATTCCGTTTTCGCGGGATCAAAAGTGCATTCACGAAAAAGCGCGTTGCCCACGCTTGAAATCGACGTTTGCCGAAATGGTCCGCAGCTGCAACAGGGCGAACTTTGTGTACGATCGCCGATGGCATTGCCGCCATCAACGTCATGGTATCCAAATGGCTATTGTGATTGGCGACTACAATGAATTGAGGCACACTTTTCAAAGCACGTGCTGGGCCGAACTGTACGCCGACGATCAGCTTCAAAAAGAACCGGCTGATCACTGAGTAAAGGAGTCGCAGTGTGATCTTATGCATATCAATAGTAGATCCAATAGATCACGTGGAATACAGCTGGGGCCGTATATGCCAGCGAATCGATACGATCCAGGATGCCTCCGTGGCCTGGGATGGAAGAGCCTGTGTCCTTTACGCCAATGTCGCGCTTTATGGAACTCATGACCACATCGCCAACGAAGCCTGCAAAGGCCAAGAACGCACTCACGCCAACTGCGACCCAACCATCCATTGGCGTAAGAAAACTCAAGCCATAGCCTATCGCACTGGTACTGATCAAACCACCCAAAAAACCTTCCCATGTCTTGTTCGGACTCACTTTTGGAATGATCTTATGCTTGCCGAACAACTTGCCCCAGGTGAATTGCATCACATCGTTCAATTCCGTCATCACCACCACGAAAAGCAATAGCCCACGACCATCCGTGGCGGAGTCCGGGTGATCGGGGAGTGAGAGCATATAGGCCAGATGGCTGATCCCGAATACGGTCAACATCAAGATCCATTGCAATTGGGCCATGGATTTCACGATGCCTTTGGTATCTCCTTTCAAAATAAAACGCAGTGGGAGCAACAGGAACATGACCACTGGAATGAAAATGATGTACGCGCCATACCAACCGACGTAGGCCAAATAGAACTGTACCGGAATGGAAAGGAATGCCCAGAAGATCGCGCGCCTATCGCTCTGCCGAAATCCGAGCAAGGCATACAATTCACGGAACGCCATGAAGGAGAGCAGCGCAATGGCGATGTAAGAAATGCGACGATCTATAACTGCCGCTGCAATGAATAACGTTGCCATCACCCACCAGCTACGTGTCCTTGCCTTCAACTCATCAACGCCTTTCACCTTGGTGAAGCGACCCAGTATAAAGAACAGAAGTGTAGCGAAGATCAGGATCCCGAATATGATCCCTATCACAAGTAAAAGGTCGGGGTGGATGTTGAACATCAGGTTCAGTTGGATAGAGATCGCTTGATGCGCGTGAACGTGCTGATCGCTAGTAGGGCGATCATAGCTGCCAAAAGCCAAGGTAGGACGGAACGCATCTCAACTCCGCATGCTGCCAACACGCCATAAAGACCGAACACCAATGCACGATCGCTCTTGCCCATTGGACCATCGTACCTGCGTCCTGATCCGATGACCTTACCCATGAAACCCGCGAATTCATTCACTGGGCAAAGCACCAAAAAGACAACCGCTAAGAGCACATGGTCCGAAGCGTATTTGATCAAAGGAAGATAGATGGCAATGTCGCTCACTACGTCACCCAATTCGTTAAGAACCTCCCCCAATTTTGTTTGTTGATCGTACTGTCGAGCTATCATGCCATCGATCGCGTTCAATGCCATGCGCAGTAAGAGACCGATGGGTAGAACAAGAAAGAGCAGTGGATATGCATCGGCATGCCAGAAGGCCAAGCCAATACACAAGGAAAGGATCAGAGCCGAGATGGTGACCTGGTTCGCTGTGACCCCCTTACGATGCAATGCAGAAACGACCGGCTTCAAGAGCTGTTGAAAGCGTGATTTAAGGTCGTAAACAGATGGCATTGGTTTGCATATTATCTCACACCAATAGTACCACTTTCTAAATATGCCGAGAATATGAAAAATGAGGCAAGTGATCTACCGACGCCTTTCAGCAAGTTGCTTTGGGGCATATCGTTCGATCGGTAGCCCAGTAAATTGAGCAACATTATTTGCGAGCGATCGTGCTTCTAATTCTGTATCGCATGCCTTTAACAGGAACTTCTTGCGCTGTGTTGCATCCACAAGTGTCACATCTTGATTCTGTTCAGCTAGGTCCATTGCCACTTGACCCCTCGAGTACATGGTGCTGACCCGGCGCTTACTCAGGATCACGATGGCCTTATAGGGAGTTGAAGGTTGCCAATTACCCCACCGCAATCCGAACAACGACCCATATTCACGTATTTGTGATCGATCAGTATGGATCTCGGTCCCCACTTGGTAGAACGCCATGGCCAATATCGGCAGACCAATGAGGACTATACTCAAAGCAACGCCAACGATAACGATGAGCCAACGCATGGCACTGGGAAAGAATGCACCTTGCTCAATTACCAAGGACGATCTATTCACGTTCATCAACGTTCATTAACGGTTTATTCTTTGGTTGTTCTCCGCACCAAGCGCACCACATTCTCAACATGGTAGGTATGCGGGAACATGTCTATCGGTTGTACGAAGTCGATAAGGTAGCTGTCATTCATTAAGGCCAGATCGCGTGCCTGCGTGGCTGGATTGCAGCTCACATAAATGATAACTGGGGGTGCTAATTCCAACAGTTGGCGGACCACTGGTTCATCCATTCCGGCGCGCGGTGGGTCAGTGATCACGACATCCGGTTTTCCGTGCTTGGAAACGAATGCTATATCGAAGATCTTTTTCATATCTCCAACGGTAAAACTCACGTTCGTGATCCCATTGAACTCTGCATTCAAATGGGCATCTGCTATGCTCTCAGGAACCAACTCCACACCGGCCACATGCTTAGCTGCGCCTGCTACGTAGAGCGTTATGCTGCCTGCGCCACAATAGAGGTCGTACACATTCTCTTTGCCTGTTAGACCTGCAAGATCGCGTACCAATTTGTACATCGAAACAGTTTGCACAGGGTTAGTTTGGAAGAAGGTCTTTGGCCCGATCCTGAAACGCAACGGTTTACCCCCAGGGCCATCGGCAAGTTCCTCTACAATGTGATCACGACCGTGGAATACGTGTACATCAAGATCAAAGATGGTGTCGTTCTTTTTCGTGTTTACCGTCCAGAGTATGCTTGTGAGTTGTGGAAATGCCATGAGGAATTCCGACAGCAATCGTTCGCGGGCATCAATGTCTTCATGACCAACAGCAAGCAATACCATGGTTTCTCCGATGGTTGTTGTGCGGATCAAAAGCGTGCGTAGAAAACCGACATGTGCACGTTGGTCATAGAAGGTCAATTCGTTTTTGCGCCCATGATCCCTGAAGAAATTGCGGATACTATCGCTGGGTTCGGGTTGAAGAAAGCATTCGCTCAGATCAAGTACACGATCGAAGCGCCTCGGAATATGGAATCCCAATGCGTTCTTGTCCTCGATCTCACCTTCGTGACCTACCTCTTCCGTTGTGAACCACCGGCTGTTACAGAAACTATACTCCAACTTGTTCCGGTAGTATTTCAAACTTGGCGAAGCCATGATCGGCGTTACCTCCGGCAGTTCCAGACCTCCAAGACGCTCCAAGTTATCGATCACTTGTTGCTGTTTGTATTGGAGTTGTTTGGTGTAGGTGAGGTCTTGCCATTTGCAGCCACCACACGTACCGAAGTGTTTGCAGAACGCGGGGATCCTATCTGGTGAAGGTGTTACGATCCGGGTCATGATCGCTTCGGCGTACTTACTTTTCTTCTTCGTTACGCGCACGTCCACAACATCGCCTGGCACTGCTCCGCTAACGAATACAACGAGTCCTTCATGCCTAGTTATTGCCTTGCCCTCCGCACCGGCGCTTATGATCAATAGATTTTCATAGGTCAAAGGCTCTTTGTACTTGGATCTGCGCATGGAAAATTCTTAATGGATCTGAAATGGGTTGGTAAACTGGATGGCGACTATATGAAAAACAGAAAGCGGCGAGAGGAGCAGACCTTGGCTTTAGCTTGAAATAGCCTATGTCAGAATGTGAACGCGGCAAAAGATGGATCTAGTCGAAATCGATCTTGTTCAAGGTTTGCTGAATCTTTTCTGCGTCTGGTGTTTCCATTTCGGACTTGTCAAAAATGCTGAGCAAGAAAATCTTCTCACGGAGGGCTACAACACACGTAACTACTCGTGCGCCTCCACTTTTTCCACGTCCTTTACTTGTGATGGACATTCGGATCTTATAGCAATCATTACCAAGTGCAACTCCCTGTTGAGGCTTACTTTGTAATGAAATAGCTAAATTTTCGATGTCACTAATTATAGACGGGTACTTCTTTTTCAATTGTTTAAGATCCTTCGCAAACTCAGGAGTTGGTCGAATTTCATAAGCCATCCAAAACTTCTCTTAAGCTGGGTAAAGGCTTTTTCCCTGAAAGGTCATCTTTCATGGCTTGTACTGACCTCCGGAGCTTTGCTTCCAAGTCAATATCCTCGGCACTTCGTTTCTTGGAAATCGCTTTAATTGGCGCCTTCAATTTCACAAAATCAAACTTCGAAAGTAATTCAATGATGAACTTTTGTTGCGAATCGTCAGTCAATTCTATTCGGATCTCTGTAGCCATGTTCAGTCAAAGATAAGCGATCCATAGATGGAATGTGTTCTACGCTACCAACCAAACCACACAATTCCAGTACCTTTGCGGCCTTACTGAATTAAGCTGTTGCCACGTACAAATGGAGATCACTACCAAAGCACATACAAAGACACAAAAGGCTATCGCGCTCGAAGAAAAGTATGGTGCGCATAATTATCATCCTTTACCCGTGGTATTGGAACGTGGATTAGGCGTGCATGTGTGGGATGTGGAAGGTAAGCAGTATTTCGATTTTCTATCAGCATATAGCGCCGTGAACCAAGGCCATTGCCATCCGCGTTTGGTGGCGGCCATGCAGGATCAAGCCGGTAAGCTCACGCTGACCTCACGCGCTTTCTACAGCAGCGATCTTGGTGTCTATGAACAGTTCGTTTGTGAGATGTTCGGTTACCAGAAGATGCTCCCCATGAATACGGGTGCTGAAGCCGTGGAAACTGCGCTGAAGATGGCCCGTAAATGGGGTTATTCCAAGAAAAAGATCGCGACGGACATGGCTAAGATCGTCATGTGTGAAGGCAATTTCCACGGTCGTACGATCAGTATTATCAGTGCTAGCATGGACCCGGTAGCGCATGATCTGTTCGGGCCGTATACCCCTGGTTTCGAATTGATCCCGTATAATGATATCCCTGCGTTGGAGAAGGCGTTAGAGGATCCTAACGTGTGTGCGTTCCTCGTGGAGCCGATCCAAGGAGAAGCAGGTGTATTCGTTCCTGCGGATGACTACATCGCTAGTGCTATCAAGCTATGCAAGTCGAAGAACGTGTTATTCATGGCTGACGAGGTACAGACCGGTATAGCGCGCACGGGCAAAATGTTGTGCAGCGACCACAGCGGCGAACGTCCGGATGTTGTTATTCTCGGTAAAGCAGTGAGTGGTGGTATGTATCCCGTGAGCGTTGTGCTTGCAGATGATGCTATCATGGACGTGTTCACACCCGGAACACACGGCAGTACGTTCGGTGGAAACCCAATGGCCGCGCGCATTGCAACAGAAGCGTTGACCATTGTGAAGGAGGAGAAATTAGCCGATCATGCGCTTCGTTTGGGCGAGATCTTCCGTGCCGAAATGAATAAGCTCGTGGCGGAATACCCTTATGTGAAATTGGTCCGCGGAAAAGGCCTGCTTAATGCTGTTGTGATCGAGTCACGCAAAGCTGCCGATGGTTCTCCGAAGACCGCATGGGAGTTGTGCCTGATGCTCCGCGATAACGGATTGCTCGCCAAGCCAACACACGGCGATATCATCCGCTTTGCACCACCGTTGGTGATCACCGAAGAACAACTGATGGACTGTTGCCGCATCATTGCGCTTAGCGTGAAGCAGTTCGCTTAAGTGATCGGATCATAGTTCAGCTATCAAAGGATTACGTACCTGCAATTTTGGGAAGCGACTGAAGGCGCGGTCTGCGTTCCAAAATTCATTAACGCCATGGCTGAGACCTAACGGTTTGGCGCTTGGCAAAGAAGCGGATTACGAAGAGCTGAACTGTCTGCCAGCGCTGAACATGATGCGAAGCACAGAGCTTCACCTAAGCACTGAACCCGCTTTTTTGCCAAACGCCTGTGTGTGCCCAGCATGGGCCAAGAACACTACCGCAAGGTAGTATCGTTCTTTGAATATCCAGAGGGTGCAAGTCCCTTGCCGGCGAGTTGTCGAACCTGCCTGCGGTAGGCAGGGCCGGTTAGCAAGGCGCAAGGTGGTTGGGGGTGACCTCTGCACTGAAGGAAGCGCGACTGCAAAGGTCCGTACCGACGAATAGAAACCGCATAAGGAGGCCGCTGTGGGCGGGTAAGCAGGCACATCACTGCAAAGCCCTTGGACAACAAGCTCATGGAGGTAGATGCGGCGGGGATGGACCGAAGGATATTGCCCTTACCTGGGGGAGATCTCCATGGTCCGCCGTACGGCGGATGTAGTGGAGAGGTCAGCAGAGGTCGTAGTAGTGGTTGGATACGAGCCGTCACCGCGAGGATAAAGGCGGAGGTCTCACAAGCCCATGAAGGACCGAACGTTGAGGTGTTCCAAATGCCGTTGGGATCGCCCTCCGCAAGGTGGGGAAGCCCGGCGATAAGCGGAACAGAGTAAGTATGAAGGAGTGAACAGGATGATCGAACGCATCGTAACGAAACGCAACATGCTAGCGGCCTGTCGGCGGGTGGCGTCCAACAAGGGCGCTGCCGGAGTAGATGGGCTGGGTGTACACGCACTTGCCGAACACCTCACGGTGCATGGCGAGCGGCTTGCCACCGCAGTATGCACGGGCCGTTACCTGCCGCAGGCCATTCTGGGGGTAGCAATACCCAAGAGCAAAGGGGGTACCCGTCTACTAGGTATCCCCACGGTGACCGATCGCCTGCTACAACAGGCGGTACACCAAGTGATCATGCCCCTGTTCGAGGTGGAGTTCAAGGCCCACAGCTACGGCTTCCGCCCCGGACGGAGCGCCCAACAGGCAGTGCAGCGTGGGCAACGGAACATCAATGAAGGGCATCAACACATCGTTGATATCGACCTGAAAAACTTCTTCGATGAAGTGGACCATTGTACGCTGTTGCAACTGCTATACCGCAAGGTGAAGTGCCCCTTGACTATGCACCTGATACGCTGCTGGCTCCGCGCACCCATCCAAGTGGATGGGAAGCTGGTGAAGCGGCGCAAGGGTGTACCGCAGGGCAGCCCGCTCAGCCCGCTGCTATCCAACATCATGCTCCACGAACTGGACCGTGAACTGGAACGACAAGGGTTGCGCTACGTGCGTTATGCGGACGACTTCAGCATCTATCTGAAGCGCAAGAGCCAAGCGCGGAAAGTGGGCAATAGTATCTACCTGTTCCTTCGGGAGCGGCTGAAGCTGCCCATCAACCGTGCGAAGAGCGGCATCCGGAAACCCGTGCAGTTCGAGCTGCTGGGCTACGGGTTCGTCCCCACGTATGAAAAGGGTGTGAAAGGGCAATACCAACTGGTGGTCGGTAGACAAGGGTGGCAGACCTTGAAGCGCAAGGTGAAAGCTATTACACGCAAGACCGCTCCGCTACCGCTTAGCGAACGTATCGCCCGGCTTAGGACCGTACAACGCGGCTGGCTCAACTACTTCCGTTTGGCAAGTATGTGGGGTAAGTTGCGCGATGTGGACGGCTGGGTACGCAATCGCTTGCGGTACTGCATTTGGAAGGACTGGAAGAAACCCGAACGGAAACGGAAGAACCTGATCCGTTTGGGAGTTGACCAGCAACACGCCTATGCATGGAGCCGAACGCGCAAAGGTGGCTGGGCCATCGCCCAAAGTCCCATCCTGAACACTACGATCACTCTGTCCCGTCTGGCCAAACGCGGCTACGAAGCCCTGCTCGATCACTACCAGAAAGTCGCTCCACACCTCAACGAACCGCTGTATACGAGACCCGTACGTACAGTGGTGTGAGAGGCGCACCCCGTCGCTATTAAGCGGCGGGGCCGCCTACTCGATTATGGCTTAGTGCTTCTTTATCATTTTTATTGTGTTAGTCTTATCTCCACTTCCAATTCTTAAAAAGTAAATTCCTGCTTTCAATTCTGATAAGTCAATGATTATATTGTCATTATTGACTTGCGTATGTTTAACTGTCTGACCTAAGCTGTTCAATATAGTTAATTCATACTGTTGTAAATCAATGTTTTCAATGTGAATTTTGTCCGTAAATGGATTTGGATAAATTTTGAAATCTAAAAGTTCCAACTGGTCAACACTAAGAACAATGTTTACATAACAGCTTGGATAACTTTGGTGTTGCCAAACTTGTTGATTATTCGAAAACGTGCAAGTAACCAACATTGAATCTGGCATTTCTTGGCTAAACTTTACTGGAAAGTTTGGAAAGAGAGGTCCGTGAATACTTCCTATGCCTTCAATCCATATTTCGTTAAGTTCATCAAATGCTTGAATTGTAGGCTCTTCAAATTTTAGGCGTCTGTAATAATCTCCATTAATTTGAATACTGTCAATATTGATAACTTGAAGCCACTCAGGATACATTCCATATAAGTCAAACAGAATGCTGTCGCCAACATTCAAAGAGAAGTCATACAAGGTATCAAGCTGGTTTAATGTGTCAAGATAGAATACTTTATTGTTTTCTTGTCTTAGTAAACCACGATATAAAAGATTACTTTGAAACAATGAGTCACTCGTAGAATAGAGCTTTAACCATTGTTCGCTATTTATTAACGTGTCGCCTTGAAAGCCGTAAACGGTTGTTGTTGTCGCCACAAAGTTTGGATTTTGTTGATTTGCGGCAGGATAGGTTTTTGCAACATTCCATTTTGAATCTAAGTTGTCAAAATGATTAATTACTTGTCCCAAAAGAATTGAGGGAAGCAGTAGAATTGAAAAAATAATTGTTGTTTTCATATCTCTTTTTTATTTGGTGTCTGTCTTTTTAGCATTAGCCATAACGTTTTGCGTATTGGCGATGGGCGGGATTTTTATCGATAAACTTCACTCGAAGAACTGAATTTTAAAATAGCAAAACACTTCATTCGAAGACTAAACCCCGCCTATTGCCAATACGATGTGTGTGCCCAGCATGGGCCAAGAACACTACCGCAAGGTAGTATCGTTCTTTGAATATCCAGAGGGTGCAAGTCCCTTGCCGGCGAGTTGTCGAACCTGCCTGCGGTAGGCAGGGCCGGTTAGCAAGGCGCAAGGTGGTTGGGGGTGACCTCTGCACTGAAGGAAGCGCGACTGCAAAGGTCCGTACCGACGAATAGAAACCGCATAAGGAGGCCGCTGTGGGCGGGTAAGCAGGCACATCACTGCAAAGCCCTTGGACAACAAGCTCATGGAGGTAGATGCGGCGGGGATGGACCGAAGGATATTGCCCTTACCTGGGAGATCTCCCTGGTCCGCCGTACGGCGGATGTAGTGGAGAGGTCAGCAGAGGTCGTAGTAGTGGTTGGATACGAGCCGTCACCGCGAGGATAAAGGCGGAGGTCTCACAAGCCCATGAAGGACCGAACGTTGAGGTGTTCCAAATGCCGTTGGGATCGCCCTCCGCAAGGTGGGGAAGCCCGGCGATAAGCGGAACAGAGTAAGTATGAAGGAGTGAACAGGATGATCGAACGCATCGTAACGAAACGCAACATGCTAGCGGCCTGTCGGCGGGTGGCGTCCAACAAGGGCGCTGCCGGAGTAGATGGGCTGGGTGTACACGCACTTGCCGAACACCTCACGGTGCATGGCGAGCGGCTTGCCACCGCAGTATGCACGGGCCGTTACCTGCCGCAGGCCATTCTGGGGGTAGCAATACCCAAGAGCAAAGGGGGTACCCGTCTACTAGGTATCCCCACGGTGACCGATCGCCTGCTACAACAGGCGGTACACCAAGTGATCATGCCCCTGTTCGAGGTGGAGTTCAAGGCCCACAGCTACGGCTTCCGCCCCGGACGGAGCGCCCAACAGGCAGTGCAGCGTGGGCAACGGAACATCAATGAAGGGCATCAACACATCGTTGATATCGACCTGAAAAACTTCTTCGATGAAGTGGACCATTGTACGCTGTTGCAACTGCTATACCGCAAGGTGAAGTGCCCCTTGACTATGCACCTGATACGCTGCTGGCTCCGCGCACCCATCCAAGTGGATGGGAAGCTGGTGAAGCGGCGCAAGGGTGTACCGCAGGGCAGCCCGCTCAGCCCGCTGCTATCCAACATCATGCTCCACGAACTGGACCGTGAACTGGAACGACAAGGGTTGCGCTACGTGCGTTATGCGGACGACTTCAGCATCTATCTGAAGCGCAAGAGCCAAGCGCGGAAAGTGGGCAATAGTATCTACCTGTTCCTTCGGGAGCGGCTGAAGCTGCCCATCAACCGTGCGAAGAGCGGCATCCGGAAACCCGTGCAGTTCGAGCTGCTGGGCTACGGGTTCGTCCCCACGTATGAAAAGGGTGTGAAAGGGCAATACCAACTGGTGGTCGGTAGACAAGGGTGGCAGACCTTGAAGCGCAAGGTGAAAGCTATTACACGCAAGACCGCTCCGCTACCGCTTAGCGAACGTATCGCCCGGCTTAGGACCGTACAACGCGGCTGGCTCAACTACTTCCGTTTGGCAAGTATGTGGGGTAAGTTGCGCGATGTGGACGGCTGGGTACGCAATCGCTTGCGGTACTGCATTTGGAAGGACTGGAAGAAACCCGAACGGAAACGGAAGAACCTGATCCGTTTGGGAGTTGACCAGCAACACGCCTATGCATGGAGCCGAACGCGCAAAGGTGGCTGGGCCATCGCCCAAAGTCCCATCCTGAACACTACGATCACTCTGTCCCGTCTGGCCAAACGCGGCTACGAAGCCCTGCTCGATCACTACCAGAAAGTCGCTCCACACCTCAACGAACCGCTGTATACGAGACCCGTACGTACAGTGGTGTGAGAGGCGCACCCCGTCGCTATTAAGCGGCGGGGCCGCCTACTCGATTAGCGGTTCGGGCTTCTTTCTTTGTCGTTTTATTTAGTTTTAAAAATTTAATTGTCAATCTTTCAATATTAAACCAAGTCTGTCGGCAAGTCCTTTTACATATTCTTTATGTCTGTTTTTTATTTCAATGTTGTTGTAATAGTCTTGAAATAGTTTTTCTGCTTTTGATTTGTCTCGGTGAAGTTCAATTAAAGCAACGTCCAATTTTGCTCTCGGTGAACCGTCTTCCAAATTTCCTAAGTTTCTGCAAATCTTATCTCGGTTTTCAAAGTTGTCAAGCCAATCAAGTCCGTGTGAACTCAGTCCGTCAATAACTTCTTTCGCTGTTTTATTGTTGTCGTCTGAAATTGTCCACCAATGATCTTGTTTAATAGTCAAATGAGGCAGTCGTTCTCTAATTTGGCAATCGTAATCTTGGTATATGTCTTTCGGTTTGTTGTGGCTTTCAAGTTCATAAATTTCTTTAACCATAACTCCTAAATTGACTGTAAACTTGCCATAAAAATTCTCCCTAAATCCTGGGATTACATACTTGTCGCCAAATTCGTATCTACCACTTTGAATATTTATTACTTGATAAATTCCGTTTTCAGTTTGTCTGTTAAAAGTCCGTCCTTTTTTCTTAAATCCTAACGGCTTCAAGAACAGAAAAATCTCTTTTTGTATGCTGTCCAAATGAGTTTTAAGCTCGATCTTATTTGTCAAATTTTGGTTGTCTGATTTTTCGTCAGTCATTTTTGGTTTGTTTTTTAAGAAGTCAAAAATCCCCATTTTTTAGTTTCTGTTTTTTATTAGGTGTCGTCTTTTAGCCTGACCGCTAACTACTCGGTTGTGATCATATGTGGTTTATTTCGTCTATGCCATCCATCGTTCATCCCAGATCCAAGTTGTCCAACGGGCTCCGGATCTTGCCAATGGCTTTGGTGCTGACATGCGTATAGATCTCTGTGGTTTTGCTGGAGGCATGGCCTAACAGGGTCTGAATGTAGCGAAGGTCCGTACCATTCTCCAAAAGATGTGTTGCGAAAGAGTGCCGAAGCGTATGTACCGTTGCGGGAGCGGTTATACCGGCTTTCTTTTTGGCTCGTTTAAAGACCATTTGGACGCTTGTAGCGGAATACATGCCACCCTCTGGACTTTCAAAGAGGTAGGTTCTAGGCGTGTATACTTGCAAGTATTCGGTAAGCAGCGCAAGGATCCTATCGCTCAGCAGCGTTACCCGATCCTTGCATCCTTTTCCACCGCGCACAAGCACTTGTTTACGCTCGGGGATGATGTCCGTCCGCTCCAAGGCCAGCAATTCGCCCAATCGTAGCCCTGCGGAGTAGATCAACATGAGGATGCACTTGTGCTTCAAGTTGTCCACGGCGTTAAGCAGTGCCGTCACTTTTTCCTCGCTGAGCACTTTTGGCAGTTTGCGTTCGCCGCGCGGCCGTTCAATGAATTTCACACGGTGCGCATCGCCCAATACTTCCTTGTAATAGTACCGAACAGCGTTCACCACTTGGTTCAAATAACTGTTGCTCACCTTTCGCTCGGAAGCCAAGTAGTGTTGATAGCGTTCGATATCTTTTGTGTCGATGTCGATCGGATGCTTTGAGGCAAAGTACTGAAAGAACTTCTTCGTGGCGCTCAGGTAGGTGTTGATCGTTTGTGGGCTATACCGGGCCACTTCCAATTTGCACCGCATCGCCTCGAGCGCTAACACTTGAGCGGCATTGAGCTCTGGCGGTTCAGGTGTTATTTGCGTTGCGGGCACTTGCCTCGCCGGGGAGTTGGGCCCCGTTTTCCGCGGTACATTTGGTGGATCTGTTGGAAGTATATCTTGCTTTTTCCGCAAGGCTTCCATCTCTACCCAAGCAACGCCCTTGAATGCTGCGAAGATCTCCCGCAAGGTATCCGGTGTATTGGAAAGGTACCATCGCTTGTGGGTAACACTCCACTTGGCCCCGGCCTTTTTCGCTGCAGCAATGAGCAGCGTGTCGTAAGGGAAAACGATGGCTATGCAACGTTTGGCATCGTGTACAAAATGCGCTAAGTGGACCTGTTTCTTGATGCCTTTTTCGTCCATGGTGCAAAGGCAAGATAATGCACATTTGTCCAACAAGCGCAGGCCGTTCTTCACTCCTTCACGAACCCACGCACAACACGACCCTGCGGTGTAGTAACCACACATTGGTAACAACCAGGGGAGAGGTCCTTGAGATCGATGGTCGTAGCGACGGATAGGACCTGTTGGTTGATCAATGCGCTACCGAGTGCATCCATAATTTGCACGTCGCCTAAGAGGTAGTTGGAGGGCAGCGTGATGTGGAGCAGATCCTGAGCAGGGTTGGGGTACAGCGTTAGCTCTTCTGGTCTCGTGTTCGGTTCCACAGCTGTCGAAACACAGATCACCGCATTCAATCGCGCCCAGATCTCATCATTGAGCAAGTAGGGTACTGGATATCCATCCGGAGCATTGCCCATGCGCACCAGCACGATCCCTTCACTCGGGATCACGTTGATGAATTGCCCGTTCTTGCCTAGCGCATTGTACCCATCGGCGGGTTCATTGGGCATCAACATACCGGGGAATTCAATTTGTGATCCAGGAAGATGGTAACTCGTTTGACCGTTCAACCACCACAGGTAACCGTACGAATTATTGATCGTTTGCGAAGGCGTGGTCATGTCCGTGAAGTAGTTCATGTCCGTCATGATGGGTGTGGTGTTCCATGTGCCTTGGTTCAACATCAATAGCCCGAAACGCGCCATGCTACGCGGTTTGCTGAAGAATATGTTGTTGTAACCAACTTGAACATAAGCGCCTGAAATGCCGGCAGGTTGGGTTAAGCGTGAGAAGACAAAACTGTTCATTGTTGATCCAGTTGCATTCTCGATCACACCATCCAACAGTGTGTAGGGCGCATTGAAATATGCCCAACGTGTGCCAGGATCCGCTAAGTAGTGCAAGCATGCAGGGTCCGTACAATCAGCGTCTCCGGTGGTATCGTCCAAGCCGGTGGTCATTGTCAATTGATGCCGCACGGTGATCGCTTGTTCCTGAGCAGGTGTACAACTCGTCCATCCGGCGCCCAAGTAATTGCTGCTAGGTTGGTTGATGTCGAGCGATCCGTCCTGTTGCGCTAAACCGACCAAGAAACTGGTCAATGATTTTCCTGCCGATGCCCAATACCAAACACTGTCTTGAGTGAATGTGTCGAAGTAATGTTCGATCGCGATCCGACCATCCTTCAATACAATGAAGGCCTTGGTGTTATTGCTGTCCAAGTATTGCAGCAGAGGCGGTATTTGATCCGCGCACCAGCCCAATGCCGACGGATCAACGGTTTCCCAGGTGGTTCCAGTAGTTGGCGGGAAGTACGGGTCTTGTGCAGTGCCGATCAAGACAAAGAGCGATAGAATGATCGTAATAAATACACGCATGTTTTCAGTCTTCAAGGTTAGGACACGCTCGAAAGCACTTGGTTCGATCGCGCGAACAAATAGCTGCATAGCAGGATCAAGCCAAGCTTGCTCATTCCTAATACGCCAAAATGGATCATACTCGCTTAGTGATCCAAGCACATCTTCCCAGTCTCCGCCACAAGCACTAAAAAATTCAGCATGAAGTTGCCTTTCCATGAGGTAGGTCGGTTGGCGGGATACCATTCACCAGCAACCAACAACCATCAACCTCAATGCTTACTGCGGTCAACCTCACGGATCAGTTTCCCTGCTTCGTAGTGCAACTCGCGATAAACTTGGCCATCGGGTGCATAATCATAGTGGATACCGGTTTCCAATCCGTTCTCCCAATGCTCCACGAATTTCTTGGTACCGTTCTCATAGTAGTACGTCCAATCACCATGCTCTACACCATTCTGGAACTGACCGATGTATTCCAATTGGCCATTCGGATAGTATACTTTTTCCATCACCTTCTCGGCATTCTCTCCTTTGCCGGACATATACACGACCACCTCAGGCTTGCCACTTGGGAAACTAGCAGCTACGTATTTCTTGGTACTGCACGCCGTAAGGGTTACAACGGCCAGTAGTAGGATCAGGTGATTTCGGTTCATAGTGCTGCTAAATTAGGGGAAATGAGGGTAGGGTGCGACTGTTTTGCACAGGTGCGCCTCACGATCAATAGTACTGTATTGCTATGACTTCCGATCCTCGCTAGAACCAAGCAAGGATCTTGAGGTTGAATCGCCTTGGCGTCAAGTAATCCGGGATCGAATACTGCCGGCCGGTTACGTCGGTTACCCACGTATGGTCTATCGTGTTGTTAATGCCCAACAGATTGAAGACCTCTACACTGATCCAGAGGTCATCGATATGGCGAAGAAATCCTCTTTTTTCCTGTCCTTTTGCCCCGAGCAATTGCTTCGAAAAGCCAATATCCACGCGTTGGTAAAGGTCCGTCCTTAACGTATCGCTGTATCGGTTGTCATTCGGTGGGCCGAACGGTAAACGCGTGCCGAAGACCATACTGATCGCTACTTTGAACGTGGGCCAGCGGGGCATTTCATCCTGGAAGAACAATGCAAAATTCACGCGTTGGTCCGCAGGGCGAGGAATGAAACCGGGTTCAACACGCACACTGTCCACAGCGGTCTGGTCGAATGTGTAACCGGGTTGAATGAACTCACCCGCTGCATTGTATCGTTTGTAGTAGAAGTCGTCAAGAACGTCCTCTCGCGTTTGAAGTAGACCAACGCCGACCCAGCTTTCCACACCTTCAATGAATTCCCCGTTGAGCTTCAGATCGAGACCTGTCGCATAGGCTTTCGCATTGTTGGTCCCCAAATAGCGGATCCGAACGTTACTTACCTCGTAAGGGATCAGGTCGGTGATGTGTTTATAGTAGACTTCGGCAACGAATTTGAAGGGACGATGCCAGATCGGGAATCGACGATCCATACCCAATAGGAAGTGAACGCTCTTTTGAGCGCGAATATCCGGGTTCAACGTACCGTCCATTCGCCGGACCTCGCGGTAGAACGGCATCTGGTAAAAGTAGCCGGTTGCGGCCCAAAAGCTATAATCCAGATCTACAGTATCGCCTGCGGCTTTGATCTTCGTCCATCCCGGATTATAGGTCAACCGTAAGCGCGGACTAGCTACGGTCTGTTGGTTGTAGCTCCAATGCTGTGCGCGTGCTCCGGCTATGAGCGTCCAGTATTTGTTGTATCCACGGTTCCAGCGCCAGGTGTTCTGTAAGTAGGCTGATGCACGTACACTTTCCAAGTTCAACTTGCTTTTCAGTGTGTTGCTTAGTGCCAAGGTTTCCTGATCGTTCAGTGGTATGCTGAATCCCGCGCTATCGACCAGGTTCCATTCGCTCAGCTTATCGTTGATGGCTTCCGCACGCGCGTCCAGTCCCCATTGAATATAGCTTTTCGGTCGTTTCAGATAGCCTTTGTGCGCAACGGTGTACACCTTAGCATCCAACTGGTTCCGAGCATGTTCCAGGAACGTACCAACACCGAGATCACGGACCACCTCGCCGAACTGATCGCTGTTCGGATCGCGCTCCAACTCGCCCAATCGGTACTGACCAAGCACATCGAACCGTTCCGTTTCATAGGTCCGGAATGCGCTTGCAGTGAATTTCAACTTCAGGTCCTTACTCGCCTTAATGTTCATGTCCAAAGCGCCGAACAAGGTTTCAAAAGCTGTTTTCTCTTGGCCTTCAAAGTATACCGTAAAGCGCAATGGCATGTTGAACGGACCGAATTCCGTTTCGCGGTCCTGCGGTACCACATTGTATTTATTGCTGGAATAGATCCCTAGAAAACCAAGCTCGGTATTCGGTGTAAGGTCGTAGGTCCAATAGGTCTGCAGGTCCGTGTAGCCCGTGCGGTATTCGCCTTTGGTATCGAGACCGCTAATGATCAATTGGTTGGTCCGGTAGCGGTAACCCGTGATCTGCCGCAACCGTTTCTTCAACATTGCACTTTCCAAATGCACTGAACCTCCTAAAAGACCTGCCGTTGCACTGCCTTTGAATTCCGTCGGACGTTTGTAGGTGATGTCCAGTACGCTGCTCAGTTTATCGCCGAACCGTGCTTCGAATCCGCCCGCGCTGAATTGCAAGCGGTCGATGAGGTTCGGGTTCGGAAAGCTCAATCCTTCCTGCTGTCCGGCTCGCACCAGGAAAGGGCGGTACACCTCAATGTCGTTCACATACACGAGGTTCTCATCGAAGTTGCCACCGCGTACGCTGTATCCGCTGCTCAGTTCATTGCGCATTACAACCCCGGTCTGTCCGCTCAACAGTGATTCCACGCCATTCTGAATCGTCGGCGCAAAATTCGTTATCCGGGCATCCAGTTGCTCCAGTCCTGTGCCTCCTCCACGCCGCTCACCTTCAACTTGGGCAGGGTTCAACGTAAAGAACGGCATGCTCATATCCACCGTTCTTACTTCGCCTGGGCGCAACGAATAGCTGCGTTCCACCTTGCTCAGACCAGTGTAGGTCCAGGAGACGATAACCCGTTCCTTCGCCGGAAGCTCAATGGAATATTTACCCTGTTCGTCAGCAGTTACACTGCGGCCTAACGTCTCAATTGAAACCACTGCCTGCACAGGATCGCCTACCTCATTGCGCACTACGCCAGCCAGCGTTCCTGTCTGGGCACTGATCGTTTCCGCGGCAATTAAGAAAAGAAGAGCAATTAATGAACGCATGGTTCGATACTGTGCGTGCGACACAGCTAGTAGGCCAGAGTTAGGGTCGGCCAAGATAACGCGGCTAAATGGATCGAAGTATGCAGGTGGGTCGAAGCATGTCACTGTATCGCAAGAACCATGAACGCTAGGTTAATGCGTCCTCAATTTCTTCCGGTAAACTCTGCGGCCCACCGCTATGTTCCAATATCAAGACATTATTCGCTGTACACCAAGCCTTCAATCGCACGCGTGGTTCATCTTCAACCCCGCCGCCAATGACCAGCATTTTTGTGAGTCCTTTCGACAATTCGGCCATCAGTTCACTTTCTCTGATGAAGCCTTGTGCCGTAATGCCCGTGGCTCTCAGTTGCAGGTCCACAATGGACATCATCGCAGGGTTACGACCAAAAAACAAGACGGGTGCTGTCTTCATGGCGCGAAAATAAGAGTTGTTAGTTGTCTGTTGATGGTCGTACCAGGAACTTCAACGATTTAATGAAGAGCTAGCGATTCCATGGATGCGCAACGTTTGTAAGGCACCTAAAAGGACCTTTGAACGGTTTAGCTATGCGCAGCCGAAGCGTCGGCCTGTGTGTTGGCGGTCGCGCATAGCCCTTGTTAGCGCCAGTTTTATTGTCCGGTGAGTTTAGTCCAAATCGTTTTGATGAAACTTTCTTTATCTGCTTCAGACTTTTCGATTTCGCTAAACGCTTTTACCCTACGCAGGTCGGGATTAATGTAACTCCCGTCTTGGTTAATTAGGAGTAGCTCAATTGGTGCGTCATGTAGCACCTCAATGAATCCGCCATATATATCGTCAAATCGCGTTTTTGTGAGTTGCTTGCAGTCAATTAGCTGTTCATAGAACTTAATGGGAAGAATGTTTGTGTCCGATAGCTTGTCGAGAAGCGTTTCAATTTGTATTCTATCTATTGCTATAGTTTCAGTGTTGCTGATGGTCATGGTTCCATACTCCGTACCATGAAACGACACATTCACTGTATTAGGTACCTTAATAACAAGGTATGGCCAATCGTTTGTGTTTTCAGTTTTATCGCAGTACACCTTATTCCAAAATGCATCTAGCTTCATTGTCAGCACAAGCTGATTCCAAAGATTAAGCGTGACAGTCTCCCAATAGGAATCATGCAAGGTCACATGTTGGAGAAAAGTCTCGAAAGTGGTTTTCATTGAATTGCTCCAATCGAAGCTATCGTCAAAAGCTGCCTTCTCCAACCATACAGGTTTGTTGTTGCCGATGATGCTCATTTTTGTATTGGCGCTAACTAGCGGATAAACGTAATAGGTTCATCCTATATCAAAGACGGAACAAAAATCTTGATCGAATGGTTCGTTAATATGTTGGGTATTTTGATTCACGCTCTACTCACCTGCGTTACGTGAATAACTCACTTCTTGTACAACTTGAACGCATGCGTCCATTGGTTGCGCGTGAACCCGGGCAAGCACCACAACATGCAGAGCGGCTCAATGGCGCGTGCTGCCTCCACACCGCCCATGTCCTCGGCATCCCAACCAAAGTCTGCCAGTAGGGCGGTTACCGTTTCCTTGGCTGCTTCGTTGTTTCCGCAGATGAACATGGTAGGACGGCCTTCGGCGAAATTCGGATCGACCATATAGGCGTTGCCCACACTGTTGAATGCTTTTACGAAGTAGGCTCCGGTGCTGACCTTCTGCAATTTCTCCATCAGACTTTCATCCAACGTGGTGAAATACTTCAGAACACCATTCTCAGGCGGCGCATCAGCGATCGGGTTCGTCGTATCGATCACCACCTTTCCTACCAGATCATTGCTGTCACACAAGCGGATCACCAGCTCAGCAGCCGTTCCCTTTGCCGCTAGCACAACTATGTCAGCGAATGCGGCTACTTCTTTATGGCTCGCCACACCGATCTCCGGGAATTTCTCTATCAGCTCCGCCAGCTTCTCGGGGTTCCGCGTGCCGATCATGACATCATGGCCGTGCTCCAAAAAACCTTTCGCCAGAACCTGACCGACCATTCCGGAACCAAGTATGCCGATCTTACGAAGTGGTGCTTTTTGTACGCTTGAAGTTGCCATGGTATGGTTGGAATCGTTTTTCGTACTGCAAATATCGCTATCAATTGCTGATCCTGATTGATGTGGTTCATTGTCCGATGAAGTGCAACAACGAACAACGATCTACCTTCGACCCAATGACCCAGCAAGACCCACGAGCCACAGCTTTTTTACGCCTGCTTACCATCATGGATGAACTCCGTGAGCAATGTCCGTGGGACCGTAAGCAGACTATGGAGACCTTGCGCCCGTTGACGATCGAGGAAACCTACGAACTTGGTGATGCCATTCTCAACAACGACCTACAGGAAGTTAAAAAGGAACTCGGCGACCTGATCCTTCACATGGTGTTCTACGCGAAGATCGGGAGCGAGCAGAAAGCATTCGATATTACCGATGTGCTGAACGGCATTTGCGAGAAACTGATCAACCGACATCCACACATTTACAGCGATGTGAAGGTGAAGGACGAAGAAGAAGTGAAGGCCAATTGGGAAAAGATCAAACTCGCTGAAAAAGCTGGGTCAACGAAGAATGGCGAAGTGCCCAGCGTATTGGAAGGTGTTCCGCGTGGGCTGCCGAGCATGGTTAAAGCGATCCGGATCCAGGACAAAGCACGCGGCGTTGGCTTCGACTGGGACAACCGCGAACAGGTCTGGGAAAAGGTACACGAGGAATTGGGCGAGTTGAAGCACGAAGTGGATAACAACACACCGGAACAAGCAGAAGAACTCGGCGACGTGTTGTTCTCACTAGTCAACTATGCGCGTTTCCTGAACATCGACCCCGACGAAGCACTAGAACGTACGAACCGCAAATTCATTCAACGCTTCCAATTCCTCGAACGCGAAAGCCACAAGGACGGTAAAGTGATGGGGGAGATGACCTTGGAAGAAATGGAAGGCTATTGGCAGCGGGCGAAGGGGGAGTGAGCTGTACCGTTGCCGATTTTTTCCTGTTCCGAGGTCAGGAGATGGTTAATAACGTTGAGGCTATGCGCAACCGGAGCGTTGGCCTGTGTGTTGGTGGTTGCGTATAGCCGTTGTTAGCTGCCATTTCTTATCACTCGTTGTATTGAACTATCACTTCCACACATGGGGTTTGAGGTTTGGCTTTTTCATAGTGCAAGTCATATGCGTCCTGACTTTCTCCGAGCCATGTAATATAGATTTTGGACTCATCGATCGAATGAAATGCCTTGATTTTACCATACACTTCAAGAGCTCTTCTTTTTGATAGTTCGGTGTTAGATGCTTCGGTTCCCGACGTAGTTGCATAACCGAATATTTTCAAGTAGTTGAAGTTGGGTTCTTGAAGCAATTGGGCTATTGTTTGAATTTGACTCTCAGCTTCTTCAGATAGTTTGCTCGATCCTATGTCAAAGCACATTCTGAATTCTTTTTGCCTCTGGCCAAAACCGAACGTCGTGTTCAAAACGAGTATCAGAAGAATCAAAGTGGATTTCATTCTAAATGGCAGCTAACTAGCGGATAAACGTAATACGTTTATCCGATATCAAAGGACGTCAAAGATCTTGACCTGAAAGCCTTTCACAACGGTTTGGCTATGGCACTTGGCCCGAAGGGCATCTGCTATAGCTTGTGTTGGGCGTTCGTGCTTTTCTTATTTATTATTCTTGTCAGTCCACCACCTAAAAATCCAACCAACGCGGCAAAACCGGTCATGATCAAAGCCGTCATGATCCAAAGTCCAGTTGATGCTTGATTGTCTATGTCGCCAGTGTTTGCGTTAAGGATCATTGAAAGTTTCCATCCTATTGTCGAGTCAAAGAGACCGAGAATTGCTGCAAATAGTACTCCCGTCGTTATGTCCTTTTGTCTTGCGGTAAGAAATGCAGTCGTTCCGTAAATAATGAAAGAAAATGGAGATAAGAATGAATAGTTAAAGTCAAACTGTCTTGAAGAGATTGAGCCAAGAGTGTCGAGCAGTACTAATGCGAGTAGTGCGATTAGAAGTACTTTATATTCCTGTTTCATTGTATATCGTTCTTTTGCATGCCGTGCAACTATCGGATAAACGTAATACGTTTATCCGCTATCAAAGAACGTCAAAGATCTTGACCTGAAAGCCTTTCACAACGTTCAGGCTATGTGCAACCGAAGCGTCGGCCTGTGTGTTGGAGGTTGCGCATAGCCGTTGTTGGCAACCGTTATTCTCTGAAATCTTGGAGAAGTTTCTTCAACTCGGACCAATCACTGTCCTCGTAGAAGTTTATCTCTATCGGATAAGGTTCATGAGATTCTAGCCCTTTGTTTAACATGGGCATGAATTCACTCAAGCCTTTGCTATAGTAAACCAGTTCCTTCAGGTTGTTCCCAGTCCTACTATAGGCGTGAACGAACTCTGAGGATTTGGACTGTATGGTTTCTATAGCATCTTCAAGAGCAATCATTTTATTGTTGACCTCTCTTGGGGGCATCCCGTTATTGGATGTGCCATCGTACTTCCAAGAAATCACTGTTAGAAAAGTGAAGTGAGTTTGAACTGCGATATCTGGAAGTCTGATTGAAAACTTCATGATAACAGGCAACTCGTTTTCATAGTATTCTCCAATCCTGCCTTTTGGTTCGTCAGAAGATGTGCCTGTCGGCGCCTTGCGTTTCCCGAAGCCGAAAAATGATGACATGACTTTTAGCTGGTGATCTGGAGGTTTGTTCTATGGTTGCTAACTAGCGGATAAACATAATACGACTAGATATCAAAGGACTTCAAAGATCTTGAGCTGAAAGCCTTTCACAACGGCCAAGTATAAGCGTAGTGCGGGAATTCGGCGCGATTAACTGTCAATCTACTCCAGAATTTATTAGAAGCAAAAATGCTTAATTTTAGCTGTTTAGCCGGCATTACGTTTATACAATGTTGTAGCCCGTTTTTCAATTTTCTCTTTTAATTCCGTTTCTGCTCGTTTTATTACCAATGTCATTCTGTCTTTGTATCTATCGTCTGAAAATTCAATTTCAATGTCATTGCCGACATCTTGAATCTTCTCAATCGAAACTTGTCCTTGTCTGAATTCAGCCCCATTCTTGTCAAATTCAAAAATCGTTGGTGTTAGAGGTTTTTCTCTACCCAATATTTTCATTTTCCCAATCACGACAATATTTCGGTCATTTAGTATCAAATCGCAATTGTTAAAAGAGTAAAGAGTCTCAAAAGGGTCTAAGTCAAACTTGCTCTTCTTTTTAAACACATCAAAATTTTTGAACCAAACTTTCAAGTCAGTGAAAATTTCTGAAGAATTGTCTGAGTGTTCCTGAATTATCTTTTTCGTTTTCTTTTCAAGAGTTGTCATGTATACCCAAAAAAAGACTATCGGAATTGACAAAACCGATACACTTAAAATTATTTGGATTACTTGATTCATTGTTCTGTTTCTTCAAATGGGCTATAACTAGCGGATAAACGTAATACGCTTATCCGATATCAAAGGACGTCAAAGATCTTGACCTGAAAGCCTTTCACAACGTTTAGGCTATGCGCAGCCGAAGCTTTGGTCAGTGATTGGGCGGTTGTGTATAGCCGTTGTTAGGCGACGTCTGTTTCTTTATTAGTTTTTTCTTGCCCTTAACAATCCATAATATAGGTCCGATGATTCCAATCATAGAGATGATGATCCATTCAACTTTGGATCCGTTAAAATCATTCGTTAAGATTCTGATGATTGCTGAGAATGTTGTAATCACAGACCAAAAACATATTGCAATAAGAAGAAGTATAAGTCCTGGTTCCATGTGTTTTTAATGTCGCCTAACTAGCGAACTTAATACGACTAGTAACAAAGGACGTCAAAGATCTTGACCTGAAAGCCTTTCACAACGGTCCTGCGCTTGCCGCAGGCCGCCTTTCGTGATCTTGTTCCTGGACGAAGTGTTCAACCCTTCAACGGGAGTTGGCAACGGGACGAGGGCGGTTTGCGGCAAGAGCATGTTGTGCGATCGTGCTTTCCTGTTATTCAACTTGTGTATATTCTAGTATCAATCGCTTTATGATGTTCAAAACGAATTTCCAACCAGTCTGGGTCTATTCCAATAAACTGTCGTTTGGAGAAACCTAGGTAATAGGTCATTAAGTTCCCATTCTCGTTATACGGCTCACCTAGTAGTTCCTTGATCTCAGTTTTGGTTAAGCCAATCAGTTTATGGTTGTCTACTAAGTCGTCGGCGTATTCGAATCTCTTCTCCGCGTTCTCAGTCCATGCCACCTTATCGAAATTTCTTTCTGGATAGTAGGTCTCAATGGATATCCAAGTGAAGATCAGTGCAACATAGATGACTGGTGTCGCAAAGAATGTCGTCAACCACAGAAACGGGTTTCTAAGTCTGCTCCATGTTGGGTTGATCTTCTCTAAAATCAGTCGAACCAAAAAGAAGGTCGGTAAAGCAAGAATGAGATTGATGATCAAAACGTCCATTTATTTCGTGGTTCGTTTTCGCATGTCGCAGAACATTCAGGCTATGCGCAACCGAAGCGGAGGCCTGCGGGTTAGCGGTTGCGTATAGCCGTTGTTGTAGCGCGTTTTAATATTTAATCCTCTGGAATCCATCCTTTTTCAAAGCGACCAAGTATCAATTCCATTTCATTGCTTCTATCCGTTCCTTCAATGTCGGTACAGACTATTGATATGTTATCCATGTCAGCCGTTACAGGCAAAGCGGTAGCGAAGAAGCATTGCCAAAAGGCATCAGCTAAAGTTTCACCATTATGGCAGGTTGTTCCTATATCGATAAAGTCTACTTTTCTTGAAATCTCAATATCAACCATGATCTCGTCAAAAATGTCATGAAGTCTTTCGCCGAATTGTCCGTGTCCTTTAAACTCTAAAATTCCGTGGTCAATGGAATGACGGATGAATTCCTCGAACCTGTCTTTATTTGGCTCAATATCTGAAGTAGCAAGACAAAGCCAATTCTTAGTCGGTAACTGATCGAGTTGGAATTTGTCGTAATCGAACCAAAATACCCGTCGAGCACTATATGTTCCGATTGGTTTCATTCCAATGTGCTACAACTAGCGGTTAAACGTAATACGACTAGATATCAAAGGACGTCAAAGATCTTGACCTGAAAGCCTTTCACAACGGTCCTGCGCTTCCGCATACCGCCTTTCGTGATCTTGTTCCTGGACGAAATGTACCACCCTTCAACGTTTTGCAGCTAAACGCCCGCAGGTTTCCCGCGACAAGCCTCGAAGCTCTGATCATTCAAGTTTCCCACTTCTCTTTCGATTGAAGAAATGATGGCCTGCTGGCGTTTAGGTGCTGTTGGTGGCCGTGTGCTGGGTATGGCGCCTGGGCCTTGTGTATGGGCGGCCTGTATGCGCGATGGTGGGCTTGAGTTCCGGTTGTGCGATGCGCTTTTCTTCAGCGGGAGATGTTCACCATTACAACAGTTGGTTCAAAAAAATCCACTCGTTCACATATCATCTCCGGTTGAATGGTGCTCACTTCCCGAAATAGATCCATCATCATGCGAGAAACTACTTCTGGTTCGCGGAGGTCAACAACAATGAACCGATTTCCCCAAGATGTGTACACGAAACAATGGATTCCATTGGTCATTTCCTCCAACGTTGTGGAGCCAATGAGAGAGTCGGCGTAAGCCTTTTGGAGATCGGTTAATTGCAAAGGCTTTGGGACACATGGTGCATTTCTGATACGCAACATGCCTTTGGGCTCTGTACTGACGACAATGAACGGGCTGGATTGGGAGGTGCTGTTGGCGTACCGTACAAGTGCATGCTTAAGTTCCGGATCCAGGACGATCTCATTAATGCGTAATTCCTTGTCATACTGGGTAACGTGGTCCATACTTATCGGATCTTCCGCTTGGGGGCTATGGCAACCAGAAGCAAGAAGAAGCAAACCCAACGCAATGAATGGCTCAACGATGAGCAAGGTGGACATGCACACACTCGTTGATACAAATAATTTTTTCATTGTCCTAAACGATGCAAATGCTCCAGAATGTTGCTGTGGTCAAAGGACCAGACTAAGCTGCGGGCCTTTTCTTCAGCGGGAGAAGCCATGGCCACCAACTATCGGATAAACGTAATACGTTTATCCGATATCAAAGGACGGCAAAGATCTTGACCTGAAAGCCTTTTACAACGGCTACCTACAGAATACCAAAAGCCCCCGGAACTCCGGGGGCTTTGGTAGTGGAAGAGGGATGATAACGCGCTTGGCTTATGCAGCTTTTGCGGTTACGGCATCGCATACCGGTCCTACGCCTACCACACCTACGGCGGCAGCGCGGAACGAGTATTTCTTATCCGTAATAAGTCCCATCACCGTTAGGCGGGCCTTGCTGGTCATGCCAACTGGAACCCACACTCCGCTGCCCGTAGGGTCGCCTTCGCAGATGTACACTTGGTACATTCGTGCGCCATGCACACCTTTCCAGCGGAGATCAACTTGACCTTCTATGGCGCCGGTGGTGCCCTCGAACTTTGTTGGTGCATTCAACTTATCTACTGGATCTGGTGTCTTGGCCAATTCGAAACCGCTGCCCACCGCCATATCCACATCGCCACCAGCTACACTATTCACATAGCGCGCCAGTTTCACGATCATGGTAGAGAGGTTCTTGGCAGCTTCGTTCTTAACTGCGACCGCTGCATGGGCACCGCTTTCCGCAGCCGCAATGGCGACTACTAGAGCGACACGTGCTGCGGTCATGTCCGCAAGGTTTGGTGAGGGGTTCACAAAATTCGCGTTTCCGGTCATTTGGGATTCCACATGGCTACACTTGCCGATCAGTTCCGAAGGTTTCAGGCCTTTGAGTCCTGCTTTGATAACTTTCATCGTTGTTCGTTTTTGATTACCGCTGGTTCGGGGTCCGTTGGTTGACGTTGGCCCTGGCGTTCCATTAGTGGGTTGTCGCTGGCCGGACATTGATGCGTGAATGCCCCTTGTGCGGTTACGGCCCTATTTCATGTTAATAACGAAACCGTTGATAACAGGGCACTCTGGAAGCCCCTTGGTTAAAACTTTAACACTTTCAACCGTTTTTTACGTTTTCAGGAACGCGCCGTTCCCGCGCATGTTCGCCATCATTTTAACATTGTCGGGATCATTTTGTTAGAGGATCAAGCCATTTTCTTCTTTGTCTTTTTCATTTTCTCCTTTGTACTTGCGGCAAGTTCCTTTGTCTTTTTCATTTTCTCCTTTGTACTTGCGGCAAGTTCCTTTGTCTTTTTCATTTTCTCCTTTGTACTTGCGGCAAGTTCCTTTGTCTTTTTCATTTTTTCCTTTGTACTTGCGGCAAGTTCCTTTGTCTTTTTCATTTTCTCCTTTGCACTTGCGGCATGTTCCTTTGTCTTTTTCATTTTCTCCTTTGTACTTGCGGCAAGTTCCTTTGTCTTTTTCATTTTCTCCTTTGCACTTGCGGCAACTTCCTCTGTCTTTTTCATTTTGGCAAAGGGTAGGGCAGGGCCGCATGGTAGTTTCCGCTGTGCCCTATAGTAGTATGGTATACCTTCCTATAGTAGTATGGTATACCCCCCTATAGTAGTATGGTATACCTGCCCTATAGTAGTATGGTATAGCGTCCTTAAAATACCCACTTGTGGGTATTGCCGGATCGCGTGTACTACCTCACCTTCGGTGTATGTGTCTGAAGCAGATCGGGGTAGAGCTCGCGCTTATGGCCGGCACGCGCCCACACATCCATGCGTATATCTTCTACGATGCGGATGCCGCACCGAAGCTGCCACTGGTACGCAGCACCTTGCCTACCCGCATGGCGTTCGGGCCGGACCTAACAGCGCTGCTGGCCAAAGCGCGCCGCAAACGCGGCCACCACGAACCGAAACGGTTGGTCTGGTCGCCGTGGGTGCGCATGCCGTATTATTTTTTCAGTGCCAAGCTCCCCGGCAATGGCCTGCCTACCCCGCACGATACCCTGGGCGATCATCTGAAAGTAGTGGTGTACGTGAATTCACCGCAGCCCATTTACCACCATCCCGTGCTGCTGTACCTCAAGGGCAGCGAGCCGCGCGTACACCCCTTCGGCAACCGCCTGCAGTGGGTGGCCCACCCCCATTGGACCTTGGCAGATAACTTGGTACGCCCCACCTGCCTCCGCGAAGAAACCCCATGCGGCTGTTGCGTACGCCTTAGCTACACCTTCACGCCGTACGCAGAGGCGGTTTGCGTGCGGTAGCCGTGCCGTAACGGTGGTTGGGCGGATGGTGCTGTTGTGCGGTCGGGCTCACCGTAGCTGATACCGGATCACTGCCGAGCACGGTAAAAGCGATCCGGATCCAGGACAAGGCTCGCGGCGTTGGCTTCGATTGGGACAACCGTGAGCAGGTTTGGGAAAAGGTACACGAGGAGTTGGGTGAGTTGAAGCACGAAGTGGATAACAACACTCCGGAACAAGCAGAAGAACTCGGCGACGTGCTGTTCTTACTAGTCAACTATGCGCGTTTTTTGAACATCGACCCCGACGAAGCACTGGAACGTACGAACCGCAAATTCATTCAACGGTTCCAATTCCTCGAACGAGAAAGCCACAAGGACGGCAAAGTGATGGGAGAGATGACCTTGGAAGAAATGGAAGGCTATTGGCAACGGGCGAAGGGGGAGTGAGCTGTGCCGTGTCCGATCCGTTCCTGTTCCGAGGGTAGGAAATGGTGAATAACGTTCAGGCTATGAGCAGCGCCCTTTGTATGTGGGCCTTATTGCGCGGGCAGGCGTTGCGTGTAGCCATTGTTGCGGTGTCGTTGTTTCTCTTTATTCCCATTCAAACTTGTTCAGGGTCAGGCTAATGCTTTCCCCGGCAGTCAGTTTATCGAAGGCAGTCTTGTCAAGCGGACCGGTTACCATTTGTCGTGCCTGTTCGATATCCAGACTGTCAGGTTTTCCATGTGTGAGGTCAAGCTTTTCGATGACCCAGAATCCAGTTTCACTTCCCGTGTTTGTTTTCGCAACTATCCATTTATCATCAAAAGCAACTTCGCTCACATTCGCTGGAACCAGTTCGATTCCAGCGTAACAGCATTTTTCATCAGATGTACAGAGGATTAGGATTGTTTGATTGTAGCCGTCCCCAGCCATAAGACTGTATCCACTACCAAGTTTGTAGTCGCCCCAAGCTTTACAATAGTCCGTGCAAGATGACGCTGACACTAGGACCAGTGCTATGAATAACTGCTTGGCTTTCATCTTGCTTTCACAATGCACCACAACTAGCGGATAAACGTAATACGACTAGTAACAAAGGACGTCAAAGATCTTGACCTGGAAGCCTTTCACAACGGTCCTGCGCTTGCCGCTTGCCGCCTTTCGTGATCTTGTTCCTGAACGAAGTTATCATGTTTCAACGCGGGTTGTCACCGGGACGAGGGCGGTTCGCGGCAAAAGCATGTTGGCGGTAGTTCCTTTCAGAATGTGTATTTTCTATTGAACAATCCGGTTTTATACTCTTCGTGTCCCAAATAATTAAACCCAAGTTCAAGAAACTTGTCGTGTAATGTTTGGAAAGAACAATAGTTATACTCGATTAGTTCTATTGGTTCATATTGATTCAAGTATAATATAATCGACTTGCTCTTGAAAATACTGATGCCCCAGTAGATACCGAACTTTATTTCTGAAGTTGAAAATCCTCTAACTGATTCAAAGTCTATTTTTCTCTGACTACCTATGATTGGCCGAATCAGAAGTACGCTACCGTTTTTGATTTTCAGATGGAATGTCTCTCGATGAATTGACCTGATGAAGGATGTGAGAAATATCGGAAATGACATGAACGCGAATACAACGTAGAACCACTCTTTGGTGATTTTGCCGTGAAACACAAGCGACGCTAAAACAACAAGACTAGCAATGAGGAACAATACAAAGAGAACTCTACCAAGGAATATGAATATGTTGTAATTAACAGACATGTATCTTCCAGTAATTACCGCCGACTAGCGGATAAGCGTAATACGACTAGTAACAAAGGACGTCAAAGATCTTGACCTGAAAGCTTTTCACAACGTACTAATCGATATGGTCTGTACCGTGGAAAAAGCGGAGCTTTCTCCAGCCCGCTGCGCGCGGGATTTGTGTGGGTATAGTCTATAATCGGGTGTTGTGGTGTCGTTTTTTTTAGTCAATGTAATAATATCCAATTCGTTCAACCACGATTTTATCTTTTAAGTAGACCTGTCTCAGTCTGTAATGAGTTGAACTAGGTGATTCACTGTATTGAAATCCGACTATTTCGTCTCTAGGTTCCCAGCGCACAATTGGTTCACCTAGAATTTCAAGAACTTCTTTTTCGGTCATTCCCTTGTTGATTTTGAGAAATCCTTTGTCCGTGTATTCATCAGCGAACACTGTATCATGTTTCGGTGACAGATATTCAAATAGCAACCCCCAGTACCCTTCAATCCTCAGATTCGAAGACGTGAATTTCAACCCCCAAAGAATCACAACAACTCCGAGAGCTGCCAGTCCTATTTTCTTTATCGCTTGCATTTATTTGAATGCACCACAACGGCGGATAAACGTAATACGTTTATCCGATATCAAAGAACGGCAAAGATCTTGACCTGAAAGCCTTTCACAACGGTCCTGCGCTTGCCGCATACCGCCTTTCGTGATCTTGTTCCTGGACGAAATGTGTTCAACCCTTCAACGGGAGTTGGCAACGGGACGATGGCGGTTTGTGGCAAGCATGTTAGCAGCCGTTTATTTATATTCTTCGAAATGGAAGCTCAGAAAGAACGATAAGGTGTCAGGAACACCCATGGCGTTTCGTTTCTCCCTGAATTCATTGTATGAATAGGTATTGAACGTTTTACAGTCGTTATCAACGTCAACAATTGACCACCTTGGAAGCACCTTATAGTCAGTAGTGGAGTCTGATTTAATTTCTACATATGGATAGCGAAGATGCCATTTGCCATACATATTGACAACATCTTGTCTGTAATGAAACAAGAAGTAGGCTATATCAGCCGAGTCCTTGATTTCTCTGAAAAGTATCCGAGTTCCAATCGTATCGGTTGGTATTCCATGAGGATACGGATGTGATTGAGCAATGACAAAATTATCGGTCCAGCCAATTTTGGTAATAGTATTGTTGAGCACAGCCCCTGAACTGCTCTTCTTAAATAGTGCCATCTCTTCCATCCTGAACATTGCGTTGAGACGGAGCCCACCGGGTAGTTCCTTATGATAAACGGATGGATTATCGCCAAAGTAGCAGCCTTGCAGAAGTAGAATTAGTAAACAGCGAAGGAGAGGGTATTTCATTCTTTAATGACGGCTAACTAGCGGATAAACATAATACGACTAGATATCAAAGAACGTCAAAGATCTTGACCTGAAAGCCTTTCACAAAGGGCCTGCGCATACCGCCTTTCGTGATCTTGTTCCTGGACGAAATGTACAACCCTTCAACGGGAGTTAGCAATGGGACGAGGGCGGTTTGCGGCAAGAGCATGTTAGCCGCTGGCTTTTATTTTAATCTTAATTCTATTGTTCGCTTATGGGTGTCAATGTCAATCCAATCCAGTGTTTCTTCACTTGGTATGCAGTCAATCAATTCTGTCCCCTTGGCAAAACGTCGAAGGGAGGATTTACCGAAATGAATGGTCATATGGTATTCATCCTGTCCAGTCTTTCCAATCCAAGCCTTCGTTACAATTTTACGAGTATCATTCACGCATTTTTGCGTCAACTGCGTATCCATTGCTGGAAACCATGATACACCATCACACCAAAATCCTTTCAGGTCTGGTCGATTTGAGTTGGCAAAAGTTTGACCTAAGTGATATTCCAGCTGAGTGCAGAATTCCTCATTAAATGGCGAATCTCTATTTGACTCGATCTCTGGCATTCTTGCTTGTAGCTAACTAGCGGATAAACGTAATACGTTTATCCGATATCATAGGACGGCAAAGATCTTGACCTGAAAGCCTTTCACAACGTTAAAGCTATCAAACTAAGCTTGGCATTGCGGGTGGATTTGCGTGGCTTTGTTTTATAGGTAATGTTGTAGTGAGTTATTTCATTTCTCTAGCAATACACCTGAATCCAACTTCTGGCGAGCTGACTGCATATTCCATAGTGCCTCTGGCCAAACAATCTGACGCAGTGCTTTTATATGAACCGCCTACCGCCAAGCCATTAGTATTTAACATTTCAGCTGCATTTCCATACATATCCCAAAGGCCGTTGTGACAGTGCTCCAGATTAGTAGAATATTCTTTCCAATAACTGAGCGAATTGGTTCCGTAGTTGAACGTTCTTTCACCCAGTTTGTTAATGCTATCAATGTCAAAAGTTAGTGCATCATAAATGGATCTTGAAATAAGCCCGAATTCAAGTCTTCCAGATGACTCTTCGTAACGCAGGTTATCTACTTGCGTCCGCCATGCACAGAAGTCCTTTGCTTGTTGGAAAGTGATTCCCGTAATCGGGCTGTTCAAGATCTGAGCAGTACTATCACTGAAGTAAGCTCTGTTAAGAACCAGATTCGTGTTGCTGGAGGATCCCGCACCAGAGGCAATTCCTTGTTCATTATGTAGGTCCAACAGGTTCAGTAAAAGAGTGTAGTAGGGATATGAGGGTGCTGGTAGAAAGGTTTCATCCAATGGGGTTCGTATGATCAGCTCAAGCTCTTCTTCAGAATGCTCCTTTCGATTTATGAAGGAGCCAATTCGTTGTGGATCGGAGTTTTGCATGAATTCAATCCATTCCGCGAGTCGCACCTCCGTTTGATCAACTTGAATCGAATCACCAAACGATAGCATTCCATAACGTTCTATGGATGGGTGAGGGCCAGCTCCCAAGTTGACTGACACGCAGCCAGTAGCTATCAAAATAATAAGGAATGCGATGTACTTCATCAATTCACTACAACTAGCGGTTAAACGTAATACGTTTATCCAATATCAAAGGCCATCAAAGATCTTGACCTGAAAGCCTTTCACAACGGTCCTGCGCTTGCCGCATACCGCCTTTCGTGATCTTGTTCCTGGACGAAGTGTTTAACCCTTCAACGGGAGTTGGCAACGGGACGAGGGCGGTTTACGGTGAGAGCATGTTACCAGGCGTTAAGTTTTAAATCTATCCCTTATTCCCAATGCGTGATACCATTTGACCTGCTTTTGTTTGATGCGATTTTGGTCAAGACCAGCGCTTTTGAAGATGGTTAGAATCTCTGACCTGGTTTGCAGCAAATACCGCAGATCGTAGCGTTCCACCAAAACTAGGGATTGTCGTGATTTTACTCTTGGACTGGGAAGTGGCTTTTTAAGCTCTAGTTCATAAAACTGTAATTCGCCTGAGCCTAATCCTATCGTGTTCACAGTTAAACCGGCTATGTTCTGAATGTCAATGATCTCGCCATTCGCCCGATGTAGCTTTTCACCCGTTAGGTAAAGGGTATCAGGGATAGTGAATAAGCTATATACTGGACGCATGCCGATCGGTAGAGTAATTGCGAAGCTCAACAGCACTGCTGACTTCAATACATCATGCTGCGGTGCGACAAACAAATGCATGACTCCAACGAATACCGCTGATCCAATCGCAGACCAGATGAAGGTATATGCGAAGTCTTTGACCCAGTTATATGAAATGCGCTTTCTAATGGATGGGGACTTTTTCAAATGCTTGCCAACTAGCGGATAAACGTAATCCCTTTTCCGATATCAAAGGACGTCAAAGATCTTGACCTGAAAGTCTTTCACAACGGTCCTGCGCTTGCCGCCTTTCGTGATCTTGTTCCTGAACGAAGTTATCATGTTTCAACGCGGGTTGTCACCGGGACGAGGGCGGTTCGCGGCAAGAGCATATTGGGGGCTGGCATGTTTATCGACCGTACAATGAATGGGTCAGATTCTAAGCTTTCCGGCTCCATGAAGATCAATGTCTTTTGATTTCATGATATTCTTGAATGTCGTTGCGTCCGTAATAATGAAGACATATGAATCGCCTCCTAGGTCGAAGAAAAGCAATTGATGGTTTAATTGTTTCAGGTCCTTCTCAAGCGCCTTGAATAGACGGATGATGAATTTTCCATCTCTTGTTTCTCTGCCTAAATACTGCTCCCTTAGTTCGACTGTGTTAGGCCATCTAAGTGTGTCAACTTTTGAGTTGATGAATTCTTCAATCTCACCTTCATTCTCCTCGCCTCTCCAGTCTATAACCAGCGATAGACCCTTATTGTCTGCAAAGGCTGCCAAGGCATCTATTGGTCTAAACTTCCTTGTCTGATTGTTCAGGTAATAGGTGTAATAGGCTTCGAATTCAGCTTTGTATTGCGAGAATATGATTTTGCCTATGTCAAAGTAGTGATGGATTTTAGTCTTCAGATTTTTCTTGTTTCTGTACCCTATAATGAATAGATTGATTAGCGCAGCAAGGATCAAAAGAATCAAAAAGGTCCATATGATATTTTCATCGAGCTTATCACTTAGCATTGCTGTTATGAAACCAACTCCAAGGACAAGACCAATGAATAAAACTAGGCCTATGATTCCAAGAAGTACGTATCGCCATGTTTTGGTTCTCATCTCCAGTTTATTCGTCATCAGTGCCCCTTTCTGAGCTTGCCGCTAACTATCGGATAAACGTAATACGTTTATCCGATATCAAAGAACGGCAAAGATCTTGACCTGAAAGCCTTTTACAACTGCTACCTATAGAACACCAAAAGCCCCCGGAACTCCGAGGGCTTTGGTAGTGGAAAAGGGATGCTAACGCGCTTGGCTTATGCAGCTTTTGCGGTTACGGCATCGCATACTGGTCCTACGCCTACCACACCTACTGCGGCTGCGCGGAACGCGTATTTCTTATCCGTAATAAGGCCCATCACCGTTAGGCGGGCCTTGCTGGTCATGCCATACGTCGCCAGCGGATCAAGTTGCGTCATCCGTGAAGAGATCCGCCCAAGGACGTGGATATCGACCTGATAACTCCACCGGTGCGTACTGCGAACCCCGGTCAAAAAACCCGACCTTTGTTGCATAAAATCCACTGGCTCAAGAATGTTGCGTTTTTCAATTGGTATGCTTACTCGGCCTTTTCTGCTTTCGATCGTGTCTTGGATTGCGTTCGGTGCATCTGCGCAAATACCTACTAAATGCTTGGAAATAGAGAGTATTCTGGTGGATGCATGCAATCCCGGAACCATTTGCTCTAGCAGCGCCGAAGGACTGAATGAAATGGTCCGCTTCATTACCGGACCGCAAGCCACTGCGCTCAATGATCTTTCAGTGAATTGGCCCAACAATACATGGCAGGGTCTTGTTCAGAATGCGGTTACTGCTGCCACTACCGTCGACCTCAATGCAACAGTAGAAAGCTGCGGCTTGATCCTTGAACCTGCGGGAGGTATTATTCCGCCGGGATCCACTGTTATTCTTGCGACGAGTGCATTTCTCTGCGCCATTGCTAATCCCTTTACCAATTTGGGTGATACGATCTACATCATCTATCAGGATGGGAACAACACGGCTGGTCATTTCGCGAACAGCCCAGCAGCAGGCGCGGTTATAAGCCCAACCCCACCTGCAGGGACGAACTTACGAACGCTGACCATTACCTATACACCCACGAATTGCACCGATACTGCTATCTATCAGCGGGAGTTATTGACGAACAGCTTGGGCAGCTATGGCGGTCAATTGGGGGAAAGCGATGGTGGTACCGTCCTGTACTCGTGGCCCGGTGTGCCACAGGTCACGTACATCAATTTCGGCTGCCAAGCGCCGATACAGAATACTGCGGTTCAGGTTACCAGCTCCGGGAATTTGTGCAGCGGAGGGTCAGTAACACTTAGCGCAACGGCAACTGGTCCGTTCGATTCCGGTTTCTGGTCAGGTGGTACGGGTACATTCAGCAGTACAACCGCTGCAACCACTACCTATACTGCTGGTGCTGGTGATAATGGCAACATCGTGTTGCAGTATTGTGTTATTGGGCTTTGTGCCAACGATACGGTTTGCGGAGCGGCTTTCGTTCCGGCAGGCACAGGTCCGATCGTTGCCATAACAACGGTCGGACCTGCTACCGTTTGTCTTGGCGAAAGCATTGTGCTGACCGGTACTGGGGCAACAACCTATGTGTGGAGCACGGGTGAGACCACAAGTTCCATCATTGTTTCCAGTCCGGGTACATACTCCGTTACCGGAACAAGTGATTGCGGCTCTGACATGGTCAGTCTCAATGTCGCATCATCAAGTGGACCAAGTGTGGCGATCACGGCAAATGGTCCGCTGGAGATGTGTCCAGGTGAAAGTCTTGTGCTTTCGGCAAGCGGTGCCACTTCGTACCTCTGGAGCAGTGGCGAGACCACCCAGTCAATTACCATCATGTTCCCAGGGAATTACACGGTGGTCGGAACTTCGAGCTGTGGAAGTACGCAAGCATTCATCACCATCGCAACGTCTTCTGGGCCTACAGTGCAGATCACAAGCAACGGACCCAATGCGATCTGTGATAACCAACAACTGACATTGACTGCTTCGGGTGCGAATACCTATTTGTGGGGCACCGGTGAGATCACAGCCTCCATCATTATCTCTGTTCCCGGCATCTATAGCGTAACAGGTACGGATGGATGTGGTAGTGATGTGGAATCGCTCACGATCACGCAAGCAACCAGTGTTGTTGCGTCCATTTCTGGAGATACTTTGATCTGTGCTGGAGAGAGTACGGTGCTTACCGGATCCGGTAGCACTTCATTGCTTTGGAGTACGGGTGAAACAACCCCAAGTATTACCGTTCAAACTGCCGGCACGTATTACGTAATAGCAACTGGTGCATGCGGTCCGGATACCGCTCAAGTGAACGTGGTGGTAGCTCCAGGGCCCGTAGTGTCCATCGTTGGCGATACGACCTTATGTCCTGGAACAACCACACAGTTGACCGCCTCAGGTGCGGATACTTATGTCTGGAATACGACGGAAACGACGGTGAGCATTAGTGTTGATGCGGTGGGTATGTATTCCGTAACGGGAAGTAGTTCGTGTGGTAATACCACCGTTTCCGTAAATGTGGTCGCAGCCCAAGGTCCAATGGTAAGTGTTTCCGGAATCCAGGTGATCTGTCCGGGTACATCTACAGTTCTTACCGCTTCCGGAGCCGATGGCTATGTCTGGAGTACTGGGGAAACAACGTCTTCGATCACTGTTCAGAACGGCGGAACATATACTGTTACAGGTAGTAATGATTGCGGACAAGTAAGCGATTCGATCACGGTTACGGAGGTGCTGGTGAATGCAGGTTTCACCGCTGGGATATTAATTGGTCAGGCGCCGTTGACAGTGCCATTCACGAACACAACGGACCCTGCTACTGCGACCGTTTCCTGGAGCTTTGGTGATGGGTCTACAAGTACGGAGAGCGATCCGGAGCACACGTATCTCAGCCCTGGAACCTACACGGTCATTTTGACCGCCACGGATCAAGGTTGTACGAGTTTTAGCAGCATACAGATCACGGTTCTACCTCCTTTCGTTGGTGACAGTTACCTCTTCGTTCCGAATGTGTTCACGCCGAACGGTGACGCAGTGAACAATGTATTCCAGATGCAGAGCGTCGGCATTACATCGCTGAATATGCAGATATACAACCGCTGGGGTGAAATGGTACACGAGATCACTAACCCTGCACAAGTATGGGATTCACGCTCCAAGACCGGTGAGCGTGTTCCGGATGGAACGTACTTCTATGTTATTGCAGCTAAAGGCGTTGATGGAAAGGTCTACGACCTTCATGGAACCATTTCAGTACTGCGGTAATACCCAGAAGGAGTGAAGGAAATAGACATGGATAGGGCAGTCCTTGGTATAGTGCACATTGAACGCATCCAATGTGGAAAGGTCATAATACTGCAACGTTCGCATCGTTTGTCATTACATCGGACACCGTTGTGCAGTTGTTTAGCGTCTAGGCTAAAGTGAATAGTGACTCATTATATCAGCCGATAAAGGCACTGAAATTCAATGCGCTTCAGTTCCTTGGTGCCATAGGTGCTATTCTGGGGGCCTTTTTTCCAATCGCTGAGGCAATTGCCCAATGCCCGAGTACCATCAATACCTTCCCGTATCAAGAAGGATTCGAGACGAACCCAGCTTGGACCTCAGGTGGAACAGCTAGCGATTGGGCCTGGGGTACACCTTCTCATCCTTCCATTAATACAGCTGCTGAAGGAACCAAAGGATGGTTCGTTGGTAGCCTGAGCGGGACCTATTATGAGTTCGGACAGCAGAGCTGGTTGGAGAGTCCGTGTTTCGATTTTACAGCATTGCAATACCCTTATATCAGCTTCAAACTCTATTGGGAATGTGAGCGGCAATATGATGGTCTTGGTTTTCAGTACTCGCTTGATCAGGGCACTACGTGGAGCAATGTGGGTTCATTCAACGGCCCGAATGATTGCTTGAATACCAATTGGTTCAATACGCAGAGCATTACCACACTCTATCAAGCCAATCCTAAAATGGGTTGGAGCGGTAGAGCTGGACCAACTGTTGGTAGTTGTGCCGGAGGGCAGGGTAGCGAAGCGTGGGTTACATCATCGCAATGCTTGAATGATCTGCAAGGCGAACCAAGCGTGAAGTTCCGTTTCATCTTCGGCGCAGGTACACAATGCAATGACTTTGATGGTATCGGAGTGGATCTTGTGCAGATCGGCGAAGCACCTCCCAATCAAGCGGCCTTTGCGTTCCAATGCACGGGGAATACCATCGATTTTCAGGATAATTCAACACCGTGCCCTTCTGCCCGCACATGGGATTTTGGTGATCCTGCCTCTGGGGCGGACAATACATCCACCTCGAATACACCACAGCACGTCTTCTCAGCGGCGGGAACCTATCAAGTAACGCTTACGGTAAGCGGTCCGTGCAATGCACCGAGTACCATTACTCAATCGGTGACCATTACAGGCGTTACCGTGCAGACCACGGATGCAGGTTGCACGCAGGATCAAGGCACTGCCAGTGCACTTGTTGACCCCGGTGTGGGCTTGGTGTCCTATGCATGGTCTCCTGGAGGACAGACCACGCAAACAATTACAGGATTGGTTCCTGGCGATGTGACCGTATCGGTTACAGGAAATTCCATTTGTGCAGCGCAAGCAACGGGCAACATTGCAATGGGTAGCGCAGGTCCGACAGTCACGGAGACGCATACGAATATCACCTGTGCGGCTGCGGATGATGGCACTGCAACCCTTACTGTTACCGGTGGCGCGATGCCCTTTGCGTATGTATGGTCGCCGAACATTGGTGCAACAGGGTCGGTCACAGGCCTTGCCCCGGACACTTACACGTGTGTGGTCACAGATGCTTCGGGTTGCGAGGGCACCGTGGATGTGATCATTACTGAACCGTTGCCATTGACCATTACACCACAGGCGGACGTTACGATCTGTTCCGGCGATGCGACCGATCTTACCGCAACAGCGGATGGTGGAATACCGGGCTATGTGTTCACATGGAGTCCGGAGGGGCCTTCAGTTTCGCCAGCTGCCAATACGGTGTATAGCGTCACTGCAACAGATGCGAACGGATGCTCAAGTGCCTCTGCTGATGTGCTCGTAACCGTAGGAGCAAGTGTGGATGCGGCTTTCACGATCTCCGATACGTTGGGTTGCGCGCCATTCTGTGTTACGTTCACAGATCAAAGTGCTACACCGGGAACACGCACATGGAACTTTAGTGATGGCAGTGATCCAGTGGAAGGGAACGAAGTGGAACACTGCTTTAACGAGGCAGGTAGTTATGACGCTACACTTACGATCACCACCGCAGATGGCTGCGAAGGAACCATTACGCTAGTAGATGCAGTAGATGTACTGCCCGTTCCGGTTGCCGTGTTCGTCTCTTCACCGGGTGTAACTACGATCGATCAGCCGACCTTTCAGTTCATTGACCAGTCCACGGACGCAACCATCTGGAATTGGAGCTTCGGCGATCCAGATGATTCATTGTCTACCGATAGATCACCCACATTTGCTTACAATGAAGTTGGCTGTTATACGGTAGAATTGGAGGTCGCCAATGATCTCGGGTGTACTTCGCGGACGAGTGCCGAGGTGTGTGTAGAGGATGAATTCCTTCTCTTCGCACCCAACGCTTTCACTCCGAACAATGATCAGATAAACGATGGTTTCGAGGTGATCACTTCCGTTGCGGACCCCGGTTTTTTCCAGTTACAGTTATTCGATCGGTGGGGTCAAGTGATCTTTACTGCAACCCAAAAAGATCAGGAATGGACAGGGGAGGGTGCTCCCATCGGCATCTACGCGTGGCAGTTGAAAATACAGGATACGCATGGTGGATTGCAAGAACGCCAAGGACACGTAACGTTGGTACGTTGATCATTTCAATTCGTGTTATTCGGGCGTAACCCCTTGGTAAGGGGTCGGGCCATCGCTGCAAGTCCTCTCCGCCTTGCGACGGATCCGGGCTTTCCACTCATGTCCCTTGCGCGGTATTTACAACTACATGCGGGTCTGATCGGTCGGTGTTGGTTCTGGTAGGGTGGTGGGGTAGCCACAGGCTACCGAGATCCGGGGGTGTTGCGCGTAGCCACAGGCTACGCGCTGAACCTGCCACAGGCTACGCGCTGTCCTCCTACAGGCTGCGCGCTGTACCTGCCACAGGCTACGCGCTGTGCTGCTACGCGCTGTACTGCTACGCGTTGCCTGTGGCTACGTGAAACAGGTAGGCTCATAGTAGCCTGTGGCTACTCTATCTTGTCATCAATTACACGTACATGAGCACAGGTTATCGAATCTCTGACCAACACGCCCTTCACTTTGTGACGTTCACTATTGTAGAATGGATCGATGTGTTCACCCGTCAGGTCTACCGCGATATTGTATTGGATAGTTTTCGCTATTGCCAAGCGAATAAAGGCCTTCGAGTTCATTGCTGGGTGATCATGTCCAACCACTTGCACGCGATCCTAAGCACCCCTGAGACTAACCTTTCCGATGTTATCCGGGATCTGAAGGGACATACCAGCAAGGCCATTTACACTGCACTACAAAGCGAGACCGAAAGTCGAAGAGAATGGATGAACGCGCGGTTCATCGTGAATGCAATGACCACCGCGCGGAACGATAATTTCAAAGTCTGGAAGCATGATAACCATCCACTTCAACTACAATCCTTCACCATTGAACAAAAAGTCGAATACATTCACAATAATCCGGTTCGTGCTGGTATAGTGGAAATGCCACACCATTACGTTTACAGCTCTGCACGCGATTACGTGGATGATCACCTAGTTGGCAAAGGTCTGTTGAGCTTAGATAAACTCTGGTAGCTAGGCCGTTGGTCCATTGTTACGCGTTGCCTTTGGCTACGCGAAATGTGTAGGCTGCTGTTAGCTTGTTGCTACCCTTTATTCTGTGATCAAGCACCATCGCTGATGCGCTTCACTTGGTGAGTAGCCACAGGCTACTAAGATCAAGGGGTGTTGCGCGTAGCCACAGGCAACGCGCAGAATGCGCACAAGGCTACTGAGATCAGGGTGTGTTAAGCGTAGCCAAAGGCAACGCGCTGTGTGAGTAGCCGCAGGCTACTGAGATCTTGTGGTGTTACGCGTAGCCAAATGCAACGCGCTGAGTAAAAAAAAGGGGCTGTCTCGAAAGGGATGGCCCCTTCTTGTTTTGATGGGGATTGGATGTGGTGCTGATTCAGAGACCTACCAGATCGGGATTATTTGCGGCCTTGCCCGTGTAAAGGACAGGACCGAACCCAAGGCACTTTTTAGACGTTCCTCAGCCCTTTTTGAAGGATCCTGACCAACTTCTTCAGGTTGATCGCAGTTGCAAGTAGTCCGGTTTCCAAGGCGACTTTGTCGAGTCCCCTTAGCATGAACCGGGTGAAGCCTTTGTTCTGCTTGAGGTTACCGAAGGCCGATTCCACTTCCACCGGTCTAGCGCTTCGGTGCATTAGACCTTCTTCGCTGGTGAGCTTTTCTCGGGCTTGGGCTTTAAGTTCGTTAAGCCGATGGTTCACTTCGATGATCCGGTTACCCTTGGCCTTGTGGCAAACACCATTCATGGGGCATGTGGCGCAGTTGCTTGCTTGGTAGCGCGATACGGTTTGCACATACCCGGCCTTTGTTGTTGAGCGCTGGTCACCGATATGCCGCATGGGCTGGCCTATGGGGCAGGTATACTCGTTCCTTGCAGCGTTGTAGTGGAGTCTGTTTTGTACAAAGGGGTGTTTTTCCCAGTAGCTCTTTTGTTGTTCACGGTGGAAGTAGTTGTACTTCACAAAAGCCTCCACGCCCTCGCCTTCCAAGTATTCGTAATTCTGCTCCGAGCCATAGCTCCGCCATGCGGCGGACCACAGCCGCTTGGGGCAGTTTGCCCAACTGGGCTTGTAGTTCCTTGTAGTGGGGGATCAGTGTCTTGGTGTCGGTGGTGTCCTGATGTAGGCTGTAGTGTATGATGAACTGGTTCTGGGTGCTCCATTGCACGTTGTAGCCGGCCTTGAGTTGTCCGTTGCCCATGTGGTCGTCCTTCATGCGCATGAAGGTGGCTCCGCGATCGGTCTTCGAGTAGCTACCGCGCTCGCCCAAGATGGACTCTTGCATCTTGTACTTGCGCACGTTGTCCGGCCAGTTCCTCTTGGCGTAAGAGAGCTTTTGCTTGGTCTTCGGATCGATCTTCTTGTCCTTGAGCGCGGCGTTGATCGCATCAATGGTCTGGGCCACTTTCTTCGGGTCGAGTTCTTCCATCTCACCGGGGTCATCGCCCTGTAGTTCTTCAGCGGCTACTCCTTGGGTGTAGTTCCAGAGCTCCTCCAACTGGGCTTTCATTTTCTTCTTGTTGGTGGCAATGCTCTTGGCCCAAACGAAGGTGTACTTATTGGCATTGGCCTCGATCTTGGTGCCATCGGTGTACACTGCTTTGAGATCCACATGACCCGCTTCCATCAACAACAGAACCACTTGGCTGAACACTTCTTTGATGTGGTTCTTGAGCCGCTGGGCACGGAACCGATTGACCGTGTGGTGATCCGGACGCTTCATCCCGGCAAGCCACATGAAATGGATGTTCTCCTGGATCGCTGCCTCGATCTTACGCGAGGAGTAGATGTTGTTCAGGTAAGCATAGACCAATACCTTGAGCAACATACGCGGGTGGTAACTAGAGGTGCCGCCACCCTTGTACGTGTCGGCCAGCGAACCGATGTCGATCTGGTCGATAACCGAACCAACTACACGTACGGCATGTGTCTTTGAGATGAGTTCTTCCAACGATGGTGGCAAGAGCATCGCTTGACTCGGGTCGTAGTCCTTGAACACGACTTTTCTTTGTGAAGCCATGCCCGAAGGTCGATCACCCAAAACGAGTTGTCAAGATCAACTTCCAACGGCTTTTCAACAAAATGAAAAGGGCTGCCTCTTTTGAGACAGCCCCTTTTTTAAGTTCCTTAATTCTCCGATCACTTGATCGTCTCCATCTTCTTCTTCAATGACTCCACGATAGCTGCTTTGGCATTCATGGTTTCTGCACGTTCGGCTTCTTCTTTAGCGCGGTCAGGGCTTTTACCACTGTATTTGCTCACGTCTTCGTAGGCTTTATTCTCCGACTTCATTGCTTTGGCAAGTTGACCTTCTTTTTTGGACAATTTCCCACGCGCCTTGGTCAACGGCTTCAGATCCTTTGGGTCTTTCGTAATACCGAATTTGCTCTCGAGTCCAGTAACCTCAGATTTCAATTTGCTGATATCTGCGTTCAGGGATAGAACGGCTTTTTTCGCTTTCTCACCTGCTTTTTTCGCTTTTTCCAATGCTTTATCGTTCTTCGCAAGGTCCTTCTGTGCGCCTTCCAATTTCCCTTCAGCTTTGTCCAAGGTCTTAGTGTACTGATCGATCTGCTTCTGCACATTGGCCTTATTCAATGCAACGGCCATTGCACGTGCATTTGTTTCTGCCAAAGCCATATCGGCAATGCCAACACTATCATTCAGGGCATAAGCAATGATCAATTGGCCGATCTCTGCTTTCTTATCCGTAGTAGCATTGGCGAATACCTTTATGGGCAACGTACTTACCGCAGGTAAAACCACAACATCAGCTGTCGTAGGGTTGGATCCGCTTACGCTTTTGCTCTTACTCTTCATCTCATCCTTCCACAAGTTCAACGCATCGCCTCCATTGCTTTCGAAGACGGTGATCCTGTATGCAGGTAAACGATGGGTTGTATTGGTCAACGAGTCCGGAACTACCGTGATATCATTGTTCCAGGAAAGGGAATAACCCTCTTTGGTCTTGTCCTGTGCAGTAAGTGAAGTGATCGTCAGCAAGGCTGCTGCACTGATCAACGTACGGGTCGAATGGTTCATGGTTCTGGTCTTGATGGATAACACCTCAAATGTAAATGGCATGGTGTCTGATCTCTGACGTTCAAATATCGGGCCGGTCACTTGTTTACCGCATGATTTTGGTCAACTCTGCGTAGATCAGATGCAGCGGCAAGCCCATTACCGTGTAGAAACTACCGTCTATGCGCTCTACGGCCACATATCCGATCCAATCCTGCACGCCGTATGCGCCGGCCTTGTCCAACGGTGAGTAGCGCTCCACGTAGTAAGCGATCTCTTCTGGTGTCAACTGTCCGAACGTGACATGAGCAATGTCCGAGAACGATACCGTCTTTTCCGCTGTTCGCAAGCACACGCCAGTGATCACACGGTGCGTTCTACCGCTGAGCATGGCCAACATGCGCCGCGCATCAGCAGCATCTTCCGGTTTATTGAGTAATACATCACCTATCACAACCGTGGTATCGGCGGTTACCAGAACCTGATCGGGGGCCAATTGCCCTTTCCAAGCATTAGCTTTTTTTCGTGCTAGATACTCGGCGACATGATCATTCGGTAAACCTTCAGGCGGAGTTTCATCCACATCCACACTTGTTATTTCCACAGGTAGATCCAATCCTTGAAGCAATTGTCTGCGCCGGGGTGAAGCGGAAGCGAGGATAAGGCGTAGGTTCATTGTTAGAAAAGTGAATGGTGATGGGTGATCGGCGAATGGAGGCGATCGCGTGCCCCAAAACCTTACGGTAAGTAACGGATCAAGAATGCGAACCCGACGGCCAGTACCATGGCCAATTTCATCAGGTTCCCAGCCCGTTTGTGCTCAATACGGGATACTGCGTTGTAGGTGGATCCAGCGGATAACAACAAAGGCGCTGTGATGCCAACCCCGATGTACCAATAACTCAATTGGTCATGCAGGAATAAGAACCGAATGGTCATCAATCCAGCGATGATCATGCCCATATCAAATAGTGCCAATGCTTTAGCCCTGCGCATGCCCCAGACGATCGGCACGGTCCTGCAACCGACAGCTGCATCACCTTTTACATCTGCCATGTCCTTCTGGAGCTCACGCACCAACGAACTTAAGAACGCAAACCCCGCGAAACCCAATACCCACCACCAGAGCTCAATGATGAATCCGGCTTCCATTTGATAAGCCTCTCCTCCAGCAGCGATCACTACTGGATCCGCAAACAGCTTCGCCAATAACGGGATCTCATACAGGCCAACGCTCAACGGGACCAATGCGGTAAGCGTTGCTACCAGCACGTTTCCAATGACCAGTGACCGCTTCAAATTGGTGCTGTACAACCATAACGCAGCAATGCTGAACAACGGGATCCAGGTCAGTTTGAGGAGACCACTGCGCCACGCTACGAACGCACCGATCACTAGTCCCATACCGCTCAATAGCATATGGGCCGTCATCGCCACGCGTCGTTTTACAGTGCGCCCAACGATCACTTCATCCGGTTTGTTGATGCGATCGATCCGTGTATCGAAATAGTCGTTGATGATATTGCCGGCCGCAGCGATCAATACCGTGCTGAAAACCAGTAGCCAGAAGTGGATCGGCTGTAGTTGTGGACCATATCCTGCAGGGACCAAGAGGTCCGCTCGCTGGATGTCGCCACCGATCTCCGTCATTAAATGGCTCAACCCACGCTCCAGATTACCTGCCACTACGCCGTATCGGATCGCGACCATCGTAAGCGCGATGATCACCAAATTGACGGGACGGGTAAGTCGTAGAAGGTCGAACATGCTGTGTGCAGGGCTGCAAGATCGGACCTTATGCGTCAACCGGATCGGCTTTCGACCGATTTATTTCTTGACCCATTCTGCTCGAAGATCGGTCTACCAGGTATGCGCAGCTTCCGTCATCCATTTGCCTTGGATCTTCATCGCTTGTTCCAGAACATCACGCACGCAACCATGTCCACCTTTGTTCTTGCTGATATAGGCACTGATCGTTTTAACTTCTTCTGCTGCATCATTCGGGCAACAGGGAAAGGCAACACGCTGCATCACACGCAAGTCGGGAATGTCATCACCCATGTAGGCGCATCGCGTAGGATCCAAGCCAGTGGTGGCGATCAGATCTTCCAATTTATTCAGCTTGTTCGCCACGCGATCATGGAATTCCGTTACTCCGAACCGTTTGAAATACGCGGTAACTCCTTCGCTATGCCCACCAGTAATGATGATGATGCGCATACCCTCCTTTAGCGCATGCTGCAATGCATACGTGTCGCGGCTATGAAAGGTGCGTACGGGATCAGCATCCGATAAGAGGATTACCTGTCCGGTACTGAAAACGCCGTCCACATCAAATAAGAAGGCATTGAGGTTGGCGAATTTTTCTTTGTAGGTGGTGTTGGGCATGGGAAGTAGGAAAGCAAACGACTCGGATGCCAGCGGTATCAAGGTAGAATGAAACGATGAATCTACAGGGTCTCAATAATTCAACCCCGTAGCGCGTGTAAAGAAACGATGCAGCACTTCACTGTGTGCGTATCCCTTCTTTTTGCCAAAGTAGGCCACGGCATAAAGGGTGAAGAAGAGCAGGGCCAGGACCGGTATCGTCCATAATAGTCCAAAGGCCCCATCGATCTTGTAGTGTGAGTAACCCACAATACTCATGATCAGAACTGCAAAACCGACGATCGAATAGAAGAAAACGAACATGGTCCACACGGTGGGTTTGGGGCCGTAAAGCCCTCTTACAACGGTTCCTTCCTCTGTCTCCTCGAAGGTAACATGCAACTGAGGCGACCAATAATGCACGTCCTTGATTGGAATGCGCAAGAGGGCATAGCTTGGGTGTGCTTCACCAACGCATGTGGCATTCTCGCTGCGCAGTCCTGTTCTAAGCTTGTCGGCTATGGTAGACGCTTTTTCAGTGGTCGTCAACCGGAACCTTGGGCGGATCTGTGCCACAGGTATTTCTTCGTGGAGTTCTGTGGTCATGATCGCAATTGCTCGAACGAATATAGGCTGGATGTTCGATCCGCTCAATTGGACCAAACAGCATAACCACTGCGCCGCAATTCCAGTGTGAGTGCCTTCTCTGCTTTCAGCGCTTCGGTTTTGGACATCGGGTCGATATGTTCGAAAAGGCTGCCGCGCAGATACATCCCGTATTTCTTGACAATAGCTGCGGAAATGTCGTGCCCTTTTTTGCTAAGCACAATTCCCTTGTGCTGCTCAAAGCGCTCTTTCGGCGTTTTACTCGTCATGCCCACATACAAGCATTGCAGTACACCATTGAACTGCGGATTGGCCTCACGGAATTTGCGGTTCTCAGAGAATACTTTTTTATTCAATTCAATGACGTAGACACGGTAGGGCATGGGGAGATCAACAAAAGCGAATTTACATGCGAGTAAGAGATCCCATGCTCGGTGGACGATTCGTACCGAATGTTCAGCGGGTTCTCATCGATCTCTCTCCAACCAATTTCGCTATACCCTTAGAACCCATGCGCCCGCATGATCAACTTGCTCAATAAGGCGTATGCATCCCGAAGATCCGGATCGTCCGCCAATTGGTCCAGGTGCTGCTTTATAGTGCGTATATCACCCCGGCGGGCCGGGCCGGTGAGGGCTGCTTCGGGACCTAGTTCCGTGATGCGTTTCGCAGTTTCCCGCCAGAGTGGTTCCAAGAGGGTAGTGGGGAGATCCGCAGCTCGCAACAAGCGCTGCCCTTCGCGCACAAGAAAAACCGGGAGATTGCTGGTGAGTACGGCTGCCAAGTGCACGCGTTGGCGCTTGTCGTGCGCCAATTCGACTACGTTCGAACTCACTTTTTTAGCAAGCTCGCTGAGCACTGTACGCGCATGATCCGTGTTGCTATCGATCACCAGTGGTGCGGTGCTTAGGTCGATCGGTTCACCTGTTCCCAACGTTTGTATGGGCCACAGCACGCCACGGTCTGCGTGTGGTTCCAACGCATCCAACGAGCGCGCACCGGAACAATGCACGATCACTGCTTCGCTTTGCGGGAACTTTAGCGCAACTTTTTCAATGGCGTCATCTGCGATCGCCAACAAGATCACATCCGCCTTGGGTAATTCATCGCGCTTGCTATAGGCTTTCGTCCCCAGGACTTTGGCCAATGCGTTCCGCGCTTCCTCATTGCGGCCTACAACACCCACGACCTGCACTCCAGCCTTCACAAAGGCATGTCCCAAGTGGGTTGCTGCGCGTCCGGTGCCGTAGAGAAGGATCATTGATTAGCTGATGCGATGATTCGCGGATTAGCTGATACTGCAGAACCGGCTCAGGTTGTGCGGATCGTTGTTTCCCCGCGCAAAGTTGTGATCCATCTATTTGTCTGATCGCTTTCCTCTCACCCGTTTCACCACGGCCAACAACGTTCCGAGGAACAGCAAGATACATCCGATCCACAAGATGTTGATACCCGGGAAGACGATCGCTTGCATCACCAGGAATTCGCTCTCAGCGACATTGATGCCCAGTGCTTCACCGTTTACCGTAGCCAGATCGTATCGGATACGCAGGGCTGCGATCTCGGCGCTTTTGCCAGCTACCGGTTCACCGTCAGAATAGACTACCAACGGACGAGCCTCGAACCATCGATCCGGGCGGTAGAGATCGCGCACACGCAGTTTGATGGCATGAACGGTGAAGCGGTCTCCCAGCATTTGCTTGGTGCTGCTATCGCGCACCACGTACACGCTATCAATGATCGCCAAAGCAGTTGGGGTCACGATGCTATCGCCAACGGATTTTTCATAGAGCCGATCCGGCATCCAAGCATCATCCAATGTATCACCACCGGGTACTTCCTGATCCGCATACCGCACGTGTGTGTAGAGGTCACGGTGCAACCAATGTTTGGTGCTCGGCTCTGCTACGTTCCCGAATTTCGGGTTGATCTGAATGAAGGGTGCCAATTCAAATACTTGCTTGCCGGGATGCGTTGCACTCCATTCGCGGGCATTCCACATCAAGCGGCGCGGGTATTGTTCCAAGGCTAACCAGTGATCGGGTTGATCGGCCAAGAATACAGCCGTGGCGGTATGATCGTTCTTTGCGCTGAAAAGCATGTCGCCCACACGCACGGTGTCGTTGGTATGGTATGTGGTGGGCACTACTGCGAAGTAATCCGTCTCGAAGACCACATTCACACCATCCACATGCTTCTTGCGGTAATGGACATAGTGATCGGCCATACGCACGGTGTCCCCTTTGTAGAGCAGAATATCCGTGCTATTACTGAAGTTCTCGCTCAAGAAACGCAGGTCCATTCCTTGGCTGTTCCGACTGACCTCATTCTGCCGGCCAGTGCTGATCAGCGCGCCCAGCAACACCAAAGCAAACCCAACGTGTGCTATGGATGCACCAGCATGATTGAAGTTGCCCTTGAGCACTTTGCCGATGTAAGTCGCATTGGCAACAGCAGCGAAGGTGGAACCAAAGAACAGCGCGATCAACGGTAGTTCAGCCAAGGTGAACTCGAAGAAATAGATGCCCCATCCGGTGGCTGTTGCTGCAATGATCACTGATATGGAGATGGTCTTCCAAAAGCGCTTCATGTCGCTGTCCTTCCACCGCAAGTATTGGGTGAAAGCAACGAGAATGCTCACAATAAAGGCGAAGGGTACTTGCCATTTGTTATAGTGCGCAATGGCCGGCGTAGGTGGTGCAAGCTTTTTCGTAGCCAACGTGTTCAAGAACTCACTGCCCGTTGCATTGCCGAGCCAGCTGAAGACCTTGTCGAATGGCTCCAACAGGATATTGAAGACCGGTACACTGGTACTGAAGGTGATCTGTATCGCGCTGAGCAACAGGACGATGGAGGCGATGAAGATCCAGAATTCACGCGACTTCAACGACTCTTCAGCACTATGATCCCTATAACCGGTGCGAAAGGCACTGACCAACATCCCAATGCTGATGGCACCGAATAGGATGATCGCCGGTACATCTATCTCTAATCCGATGCCGAGAACCATTAGGCTGGAACTGATCCCGACATAAAACCAACGCTGACTTTTGCTAGGGATCAACATTGCCACGCTGATCCCGATGAAGATCAACAGGAAGCGCACCAACGCGGGTAACATGCCGTCGCCCGTGAAGCTGTGTACACTGGTATCGCCCAATACTCCGCTGCGGGTCAGGAAGGTTGAATACAGAATAAGGATGAACGTGAGCAACGTAAGGAATAGCGTGGCAAAGAGCGATGTTTCCTTCTTTTTGTTGACCAGCATCAGATGCGCTGCGCCGACCAAGGTCAGCCATGGAACGAGTGAGGCGTTCTCTACTGGATCCCATGCCCAGAATCCGCCAAAGCTCAAAGCTTCGTACGCCCAAGCGCCACCCATTAAAATGCCGATGCCCAGGATCATCACTCCGAAATAGGCCCACGGCAATGCGGGTGTGATCCATCCTTTGCGATCTCCGCGCCAGAGTCCAGCAATGGCGTAAGCGAACGGGATGACAGTAGCGGAAAATCCTAGGAACAAGGTCGGCGGGTGGATCACCATCCAATAATTCTGTAACAAGGGATTCAGACCGCGACCATCTTGGAACTGCGGGATAGCTGCGAGGTAACCCGCCATGCCGGTCCAAGGAAGTCCTAGATTTTCGGGCAATTCACGAATGAGCAGGAAGGGACTGCTGCCCAAGCGCAGATCACCGAAATAGATGCCCAAGAGCATGAACGCTAAGAACACTTGTACCAGCGCGATCACGGTCATAACGGGTGCTTCCCATGTGGAATTGCGCTTCCAGCCGTAGATCAGGATATTCCCAAGGACCATGTGCCAGAAGGTCCACAGGAGGAACGAGCCTTCCTGACCCTCCCAGAAACAGCTCGCGATGTACCGCATGGGCATCTGCAAGTTGCTGTGTTTCCAAACGTAATCATACTCGAACCAATGCTTGAACAGCATGGTAAAAAGCGTTACCACAATGGCCAACACCGCTACCGAATGCATCCGGAAACCCAATCGTCCCAAAGATTCCCAGCTTTTATCGAGTTTATTCGCACCAAAAAAATAGCCGACCGTTGCCAGCATAGCGCCCACCACGGAAAGGATGGCAAAGAAATGTCCCAGTTGCCCTGCCAAGGCGTGTTCACCTACGTAGTCGATCATGCAGTCCTTCGTTCGCGTAATCAGTTGTGGGAGGATGGTCATCCGCCCGAACCGTTACCCTTCAATTTTATGTTCTTCGTTGTATTTCGATGGGCATTTCATCAGCATGTCATGCGCTTCGAATTCGCCATTGGCGTTGGCATTTCCGATCAATACCAGCCGTTCGCTGCGTTCCAGATCCTGCGGTTTTGCTTTGTTCAAATGCACGGTGCAGCTCTTGCCCTCGAGGTCGGTCATGGTGAACGTAGTGAGGCTAGCGTTCAACGATGGCTCGTAAACGATATCCTGTGAACGGTCCAATACGCCCACCACGTGGTATTCCTTTCCCGGATTCGCTAAGGCCTGGGACAGATCGGCATAGGTGCTGCTATCGCTCAATGAACCGATCAACGCGCCGATCGCTACGGCGATGATCACGATGGAGATGATGTGGCTACGTTTCATTTTTATTGGTGTGTTTTCTTGCAATCGTCACTCTCGGCTGTCACTCCGGGCTTGACCCGGAGTCTATCCTTTCCTCCATCTTCTTCAACCGCCGGTCCATCATGAACATCCACAGGCTAAGGCCGATGATGATCACAGCCACAACGGCAATGACCGTATTGATCTTTCCTCCGCTATACAACGAGCTTTCCAGCCAGCTCGGGGCTTGAGCGGCAGCGATCAGTGGGGTAAAGAGCAGTAGAATGAGTGCGGTCGGTTTCATTGGTCAAGGTGTTCGCGAAAGGTGGCGGCGCGTAAACGAAGGTCGTACATCCAAACGCCCATGATGATCCAGCCCATACAGGCAGGGTAGAATACGGTGCGTAAGCGTTGGTCGAGATCAAGGTCGTTGAAGCCACTGTTGCCACCATTACCGGGGTGAAGGCTATCAATAGCATTGAGGCGCGGTACCACGAAGAGGAACATGACCAACAACACGAAGGCGAAGATGTTGTAAATGCCAGCTAGGCGTGCCCGTTTGTGTGCATCCTGGACGGATCCGCGGAGAACGAGATAGGCGAGGTAGATAAGCGCTGTTACTGCTGCTCCATTGAGTTTTACATCGTTGGTCCAGAAGGCTCCCCACGTTCCGCGCGCCCAAATGGAACCGGTTATGAGTCCCAAGAAACAAAATACGAGTCCCACGTGAACAGCTTGCACAGCCGCGCGATCATGGACCAATGTATTGCTGCCCAATGCACGGATGCTCTGCCAAACGGAAATTCCCATGATCACGATCATTGTGAACCACATCGGTACGTGGAAACAGAGATTGCGAATGCTCTCGTACAGAATGCTCCGGTTCGGAAAGGTGAACGCCTTCGCACCAAACGCTGCATCGGGCTCGGGGCAATCCGTGGTGCCTACACCAGCTCCGGTCCCATTCGTGAATAAGGCTCCCGGCATAACGATCTTGCCGCTTTGTGCATTCCAAACGGATATGGTCGTCAAGTTCTCTTTCAACCCTTCGGGAATCGAAAAGGTCGCCTTCAACAGAGTAGGGGAAACCACCTCAACCTGATCGGCGCAGATCCGATCTGTTCCATTTTCCAAGTATACCTGAACAGGCTCAGCCGCGAACTGCGTGTTGTAGCCCGTTACCGTGATCTCTTGTGGCCCAGGAGAGATCCGTCCCGGTTCCACATGCACCAACGCAGGTGAAAGCGGTACCCATAAAGCAGCAACCGATGCCCCCAAAAGCAGCACTACACCTACTATTTTCCACCACCAGTGTAACATTGGATGTTAGTTGATAGGTGTTTGTTGAGCGTAGTTCAGCCTGGAACGTGAATGATCATTGGTTAATAGCCAGCACATATTTGGCCCTGTCTGAACTTCTTGTCCTAGTTGATCAACATAAGCGTGTCCCACTTGATCTTCTAATTGCATGCACTGAGCGAAGCCGAAGTGTCTGATCATCTAATTTTCTGATCCTAACTAGTCCCGCCAAAGGTACGGGAACAATACCCACGCCAACGTGACCGTGATCACCACCAACAGCACGATCCCACCGAAGTAAGTGCTGCTCACGCTCCATGCCACGCCATCCAAGGAAAGCTTACTGGCCCGCATGACCGCTAGCAACATGGGCAGCACGATCGGGAAGCCTAGGATCGCCATCAAACCAAGGCCATTACCAGCACGCGCTGCAATAGCCGAGACCAACGTAAGCACTGCGGCAAATCCGATCCCGCCTAGCACAACTGCTAAAATGAACAGGCCAAGATCAGCATTGTCCAAAGCACCATCGCCCAAGAACAGGACGAAGAATACAAGGCTTAATAGGCTTAGGATCATCATGGTAGCCGCATTGTACAACGTCCGGGCCATGACCACGCTGCGTGGATCTACTAAGGTGTACAGGTAGAGTTGCCGGCTATTGTCTTCCCGCTGGAACGATCGCGCCAAGGCATTGAATGCTGCGAATAATAGAATGACCCAGAACAAAGCGTTCCAAGTGGCTGTACCCAGCCCATTCTTTACAGCTAGGAAACAGACGTAAACAGCACTGACCACATAGAGCAACATACCACCCCAAGCAGCCCGCTGACGCATATCCAGCGCCAATTCCAGACGCAGGAGATGGGCTATTTCCGTGGGTTTCAAATTGCCTGCGCTATTGGATGGTCGGCGCGGCGCTAAGGTAACTCAGTACGTGTAAGTGTCCGAGGACAATTACCGCCCTTTCCCGGCTACAGCTACACTGTTCTCCTCGTACACCATGTAAATGTCGAGATACGGCCGTAAGGTGGGGTGGACTTTCTTGTTCTTTTCCGCTGGAATGATCAACAGGACCTTGCCGTCCCACTTGGCAGCACTGAAGGCTTTGAATTTCTTGAACTTGGCAAGTTTTGGAAAGCGCTCCTCGAAACTATCGATACCATCAGGCCAGTTCCGTTGTTGACTGCGGAATACCACTGCTTCGATCTCCTGTTTGCTCAAGCCTCGACGTTCCAATACTTCCAAAGCCGCTGGATCCTTGCCGAGGTCATAAGTAGCATACACTCCCTCTGGTTTTTTGATCCTGGCTTTAGGCATACGTCCATAAGCGGGCCCTTTGCTTGGCTTAGATGCTGAAACCCGCGTTGGGGCTGCAATTATGTCGTCTTCGGTCAACACCAGGTAGAAGTCTTGTCCCATGCGCATGTCTTCTGGCATATGAATGTTTGATGCGGCTGGAATACGAATGATGACCATCGGGATCTCCGCAGTGTGATAACTGCAAACAAGGAAAGCCACATAGTTCTTGGCTGTTTCAGCATTCACGTTGCGCGCACTATCGGATCGGAGGCCAATTGGCCAATACGCAGGGCGAGAAAAGTTGATGACCTCCTCCAAGCGCTCCTGTTCGACCCCCTGTGCCTGTATGCCCGCTCTGGCTATGGGATCTGCGCCAATGTTCACCGGCTCACTTAAAGCGGCAACGTTCGTAATGCGTACTTCCGTTTGTGCACAGAGGTCAAATGTGAACGGAAGAAGGGTCAGAAGGATCAGGGTAGGTAAAGGTGACATGCGCATTTGTACGCATGACCCACTCTTTTTGTTAGGGGGGAGACAATATTTATTTTGCGCTCGTTTCCGATCGTCATGATCGAGGTTCACTGGGCGCTGATCAGGGTGGCGTTGAAAGCTGCCAGAAGTTGTATCAGTGCCGTAGATCGATCAATGAACACGAACGACCATTCAGTTGTTCTACATTGGATTGGACTCCGAGGGTTGGGATATTTTTGATCCAACCTGATTATTCCCCGATCTTTGTACGACCATGCATTCACAGCTTGCTCTTATCGCCCTTGTTCTTCCTTTGATGTCCTGCGGGCGTTTTGATCGTGTCCATGCTGGACCGGTTTCCGTTCCTATCGACCATCCTCAACAACCTCCCCCTATGGCATTTCATGATCTTACAGCTACCGATATCAATGGCCAACTTTACAAATTCGATCAGCTTCGTGGACATAAGGTGATCGTAGTGAATACGGCGAGTGAATGTGGTTATACTCCCCAGTACGCTCAGCTTCAAGAATTATATGAGGTATACAAGGATAAAGGATTGATCATCATAGGATTTCCAAGTAACGATTTTGGAAAACAGGAGCCGGGTTCAGAAGCTGAGATCGCGACATTCTGTCAGAAGAATTACGGGGTTACCTTCCCAATGATGGGTAAAGTGCAGACCAAAGGTGAAGGTCAGCATGCGGTATATAACTGGCTCACTCACAAAGAATTGAACGGAGTGCTGGAATCCAGCGTAAAGTGGAATTTCCATAAGTATCTTATTGATGCCGATGGACACCTTGTAATGTCGTTCGGTTCTGCTGTTTCTCCGCTTGACAAAGAGATTGTAGAATGGCTGGGCAAGTAACTGCTGATCATGTTGATATGTTGTGCGTTACCGCACACCCGGATGATGTTGAAATATCCATGGCTGGGACGATCCTGCACCATCGATCCTTGGGCCATTCTGTTGGCTTGGTGGAATTAACGGCTGGCGAACTAGGTACGCGCGGAACCCCGGAGATCCGTAAACAAGAAGCTGAGGCAGCAGCGAAGTTCCTGGGTGTCTCTTTCCGTTATCAGATAGGGCTTCCAGATGGGTTCTTTAGGCCCGATGAGCTAAGTTTGCACAAAGTGATCGCTTCCATACGTCGTCACCGACCTAAGGTGCTGTTGACCAATGCCGTACGGGACCGTCACCCCGATCATGGACGCGGTGCGGAACTGGTCAACGAGGCCGCTTTCCTGAGTGGATTAAGGCGAATTATTACTACACATAACGGATTGGATCAAGTTCCATGGAGACCTTCTCAGGTTTTTCATGCGATCCAAGATCACTACATCCAGCCGGACCTTGTAGTTGACATAACCCCTTATTGGTCAAATAAGTTAGCCGCGCTTAAGTGCTTTGCTTCTCAGTTCCACGACCCGAACAGCACCGAACCAACTAGCCCCATCGCAACTCCTGATTTCCTACCCTTTCTAGAAGGCAGAGCACGCGAAATGGGCCGGTTGATCGGAACGACCTATGGCGAAGGATATACGTCTCAAAAACCACTGAAGATCAATGATCTGTTGTCCTTTGATCAAAGTTGATCCGAGGATATTTCAGACGAAAGACCAGATGCAGGTTAAGGGGCAAAGTGGAGTCTTGGTGTTTACCCATTGAAGGGTAATTCCATAGTCCGATAAATTATCGTACGATAGTCAAGCGGCGTTCCCAGTGAAGGTCACGGCCATTTACCTTCACAACATACATCCCGCCGGAAAATTCCGCGACCGGGATCGTGTAAACTGTGTTTGAGCTGGTTATGAAATGACTGTAAATACATTGGCCTATTGCATTATACATGCTGAGCCTAGTGCCCTGTGGGATCGCACTACCGAACTGGATCGTGATGTTATCGAACGCAGGGTTCGGGTAGACTTCCAGAACGTCATAACCTGTGCTTTCCATTAAACCTACCGTTAGGCCGCATGCATCCGACACAGGGTTCGTGTCCTCAATGGTAGTTCCCGCAACGAGCGTTTGACCCGCAAATCCTGAGTAAGAAATTGGATAGAAGGCGCTCCGGAATGCATTATTCGAAGATGGTATGGAATATTGAGGAGCGATCGTTGTGCCGGAAACCGGGTTAACGTAGTTCCAAACCGGATCGCCTACAGCATTTACTTCCGTGAAAATGCCTGCCGGACCGTTCGTTATCAATACGTTTCCATTTCTAAGCTGCTGCGCACTTGAAAGACGCTGTGCATAGTAATTGTGTGGGTCGCCGTAGTTATAGTTCCAAGCCGTGGTGGCCGGACCAAAAGGCAAGCTGGTATCATAGTTCCAACCCATTACTGGCGGGTCTATTACTTCAACTGTACTGTAGCTACCATCAGGACGTCCTTCACCATTGTTGAAGATCATGATGTGATCTCCAAAGGGGAGGTCATTTTCGATCCAGCGTGCGTTATGCTGCCCAAAGAGCTTTTTGTCCTGGTTCGACCCTTGGCCGTAGACCGCTGGATTGCCCCATCGGTAGAGCAGGTCGCCACCTTGGCCAGAATTGCCTCCGCTATGGCTGGCCGCTTCGGCAGTGCTTGTACTATGGTCTATGATCCAGATCTCGTCGAAACTGTGCGGGCTGAGTAAGATCTGGTCCAAGACCGGATCATAGTCGATCGAATTCATGTGGACCCAATCACTTTGCAGATCGCTGGCGCCATAATTAATGTCCATTAGCTGTGGATTCTCAGCGATCACACCAAAATTGGGCTTGCTCTGGTCAAAGTCCTGCACCAAGTGGTCCCAAAGATCCCATTTCCAAACGACTGTGCCGGTAGTCAGACCTGTGGGTTGGATCTCCAGAATGGTTTCGCTCCAAACGGCATTGGGCGTTAACGCGGGATCGCGGCCTTGATTAATGGCATCTCCGCTGGTCTTGCTCTCCCATACGATCGCCAATACATTGCCATTGGGTAATCCGCGGATATCGTGGTGCTGGCAAATTGCCATCGAGCTAAGGTCATAGCTCCATGAAACCGTGCCATCCCATTCAATGATCTCGATGATACCGCCCTTGCCGCCCGCGTTGAATGTCAAGTTCCCCACATTCCCAGGACGTAACAGCTTTCCATCAGGCAACAAGTACACCGATTGCCCAGGACGGTACGCACTGCTCCAGCTCTTTACCTCACGACCGCATTTGTCGATCAAATAAGTTTCTGTGCCGGACATTGGCGCGAATAGTACATAGCCATCCTCCAGATTCTCTGGGGTGTGCTGAAGTAAGCCAACGGTTTGGCTGTTGCCTATTGCGCTGAAAAGTAGCGTAGCCGTGAGTGTTAGGGTCTTGGTCATCGGCCACGAAGGTATAGTGGGCTATTCAATTGGACAACGCGTATGCGCTGGCTCCTTCGGGCGGGATCAGTAAAGGTGGTCGAACCGTGCCGGACAACTATTGGTCAACTTACTTCACAATGTCTGACCCGCGGCTTAGGTGACCAACACGTAGCACTACGCCTCTTCATTGTAAAAGACTTTTCCACCAATATTTCGTGCCGGCGCCGTGTAGCGGTGTTCTTGGGCTTTGCCGATCGCCATGATGTGCATCACCGTCCAGCCCTTTGCTTTCAAATGATCGGAAACCATGGAACGATGACACCGCCACCAAACCGCTTCGGCACACATATAGGCTGTGCGTTGTTTGCGTGCAATCTGCTCCAGTTGCGCGGCAGCAGCCTCAAATTCCGCGGTTTCCATGTAGTCGGCATATCCTCTGAAGGAGGCCTTTTCCCAGCGGGTATTCTTCGAATCCTTATGGACCTTTCTCCTTCCGCCTAAGCCAGCAAGGTGCAGGTAATGTATTCCCATTTCCTCCATGGAGACCTCTAATACTTCCTTGTTGAAGTGGGGAAACTTGCTAGATCCTGGCATTCCCCGGATGTCTACAAGGGTTTGAATGTCGAATGACTCCAACATTTCCGCGAATTCTGCGAGACTGTGGGTGGAATGCCCGATGGTATAAACGGTTTTTGCCCCCATTGGATCTTGCTCAGGTCTAGGCACTTTGCTCCAGATCAACTCTTGGTTGCCCAGCATCAGTGCGAAGAACGCTGCAGAAGGCTAAGATAATCATGCTGGCTGGTGATCGTTCCGCTGCTTGATCCGAATGTATGATCGTGTCGCGGATGTGTCCGTCACCTATTCACCACAAAACACTACGACATCGTTGAAGGCTATATATGGCAGGCTTCAATAAAATTCTCAGTCAATTATTCACAATAAAGCGCGCGCTGCCATTGCTCCCATCAGCATGCTTAACTCTCACCACATACAGCCCGCTCTCCCAACTAGAAACATCGAGTTGAACCAAGTTGCTCTTCGGCACAAGCTTACCGAGTTGGACCGAACGTCCCGCAGCATCGAATACTTGCACCTGCGTTCCTTGACTATGCCCCATTGCCGCAATTATCACCATATCCGATGCTGGATTCGGAAAGGCTTTAACGACCATACCATTATGCTGTTGCTCGGCAATTCCGACGAAACTGTTTTCTCCAGCATATAAGAAACTGAACTCAGGGTCTGGTATCCCAACGCCGACGTAACGTTGACGTTTTAATGTTCGTGCTACATACCAAGGAAAGTTGTTCGAGTAATACAATTCCATCGTATCTACGCTGACAATTAGTATGTCACCGAATCTTGTTGTCGTAGAATAACTATGTACTTTTAGGACATTCTCTAGTTGGCCCCAAGGCAATAAGAGCGTGCCAAATCCCACCGCAACGCTAGAGGTATTAACAGTCTGTGAGTCTGTCTGGTTCATTCCACTAACCGATGCCGTCCAATCCGTCGAAATGGATATCGGATATTCGATCAGGGGCAATGGTGCATCCAAAACGACTTCTGAAAAATCACTTGCAGACCCATGTGTGTATACCACATCTTCATCTTTACTCACGAACATGTTTAAACCATCGCCTATTAGTACCATTGATGCACTTGGAAATAGAGAAGCAAAGCTGCTCGTAGTAACTTCCGAAACAGTCATGTTGAAAATGCTTATTTCTCCAGCTGTAGAGTAATCCCACGTTATATCCGCTCCCACTTCAGTTTGGTCTAACCACGTTCCAGAAACTAGCGTGAAGGTGCTCCCAACGGAGATCGCGTCAGTTATTGGAATGGTGGGCTGAGCGATGCAGAATGCGGAAACTGATAGGACGAAAAAGGTGACGAATAGCTTCATCTCTACTTGGATTCACCGTACAATGTACTGGTTAAGTACGATACGCTTTTTAGAATGGTATCTGAATGTGCAGGACAAGCTGATAGACTTGAATACCTAAGGAACAAGGTTCTCAACCTAACTTATCCACGCCCCCGCACCTTCCCCAAAACCCCAACCAACCGCTCCCAATCAGCTCGCCCCGGCAAGAACTGCCGCGCACTAGCTCCCGTAAGCCGCGAGAAAACAACCGCTTGGTAAATGCCATTGGCGAAATAGGCAACCGAGGCCGTAGCGGCTGCACCCCAGAGGCCGTAGGCCTTTACCAGGAGGTAGCCTGCTAGCAGTGTAATGCACAAAGCAATTCCGCTACCGATCAAGTTGTGCTGATTCTGGCCTGTGCCACTGAAGTAATGGCTGAAGGCTTGCGAGGCGGCCATGGCCAACAGGCCTGGTACCATGATGGCGATGATGGGGCGCAGCCCAACGACCTCATCACCGAAGAACCATTGATACACGGGTTCCGGAACGAGCAAGAGCAGGATCACGACCACTGCGGCAAAGACCAGCGCGGCTTTGAGAATGGTGAGCGTGGCATTGCGTTGGCGCACGGGGTCCGTGGTGTTGCTGACTTCGGCATAGAGTACTGTGCCCAAGCTTTTTGGGGCCAACCACGCGCTTTCGGCGAGTTGCACGGCTACCGAGAAGATGCCCAGAATGCCGAGGCCTTGTAATGTTTCCAGCAAGACATACGTGAACCGGTAGTTGATGAGTTGCATGGCATTTGCTCCTTGAACCATGCCGCCTTGGAGGAACAAGGCTCTCCACGCTGAGCGGCCATCGTCCGGCACAGGATCACCCGAGCTGAACATCGCTATCCAGGAGATCAATGCCGTGCAACCGTGTGCGACGTAAGCGGCGTGTATGTAATCCATCAGGTCGGCACCATCGCGGTGCAAGAGGAACCAATATGTGCCGAGTAACAAGGCACTTTGCAGGATCAACAGCATGTTCTGCGCACCGATCCGCTTGCGGCCCAAAAGCATGTTGGTGTGAATAGAGACCAACGCGAACAACCACGCCAAGGCCGCTACATGCAAAGCGAAACCGTCCGGTACCATCGGTAAGATGGTCAATACACCATAAGCCACCAACGCCGATAACGTGGCCCAGAGATACGCGGGACCCAGCAAGCGTTTCGCGGCATAGCGTGGTGCTAAATAAGCCAATGCGCCACCACCGACCACATGGCTTAGCAACAGGATGAGGGTGATGCCCAGAATGATCAGACTGATGGTCCCAAGCCCGGTAACGCCCAGCATTTTGCCGGTGGCCATGACCAACAAGAGGTTGAGAAGGGTGATGGTGACCCGCGAACCCACCGTGCCGAGAATGGGTTTGATCATTCCAAGCGATTCCTATTCAATTTCTGCAGTTTTCGCGTCCGGATCGCCTTTTTTCGCTCCGGTACGGTCACGTAGCGTTTGCCATCGACCAGGGTCATATCACCGATCGCACTGATGGTGTGTACGCCTTGTCCGTAGTGCGTGTTCTTGAAGGGTTCCACATAGCTCACGGTCTCTTCCTTGAACTGATCCGGCGTCAGGACCAATACGCGATTCATCGCGATCCGGCCGCCATAGGTCTTGCTACTATCCTGCGCAGGGCGCCACAATTCATTCCCCTTCTGGAAGGGTGTACCACCCGGCCGTGCTGATCGGATATCGAATTTGATCGGGTTCAAGGTATGCGCTGTATACGGCCCCTCCAGGTCATTGCTCCAATAAGCGTAGAGCGTAACGTTGGTCAACGGGGCTTTGGTACCCATCAGCCACCAACGGCCATCGTGCTGGAACACGGTAGGGTCGAACAACGGCTCATCCAACAAGATCTTGATGAAGTCCAGTCCTTCATTCGCGTCATTGACCCGGTACAGGGAAACATTTCCCTCGGCGGCACTTTCAGGGATCACATACACAGTGTTGTTGTGCGTGACCACGTACGGGTAGGAGAGGTGCTTCTCGGTCTTGAGCATGGTCCGAGAGCGTTTGAGCGTATTGTCCGGCTTGGGGCGAATGCGCGCTAGTTCACCACGGTTCAAGGAATGCTCGAATTTCTCGTAGAGCACGTTCAACGCACCATCCTGAGCGATATATCCGAAGGGGTCGGCCCTAAAGGTTCCAGCCCCGGGTGCAGGTAACCAGCGTACATTCAAGCTGGGGTTTTCCTCTAATAGCGTATCAATGGATTGCGGCAGTATTCCGATGTTCCATTCCTCGTGCCTGTTCAGGTCGATACTATGAAAACGGGCTTTGTTTGCCATGCGTTTGCGCAAGAAGCCAAGGAACTTGAAGTTGCCCGGATAACGATAGAGCTTGCCTTTTTCGAGCGGTGTTGGGCCTGTGGCAGCGGCGGTATTGCCAGCAAGGAATTCGCGCATGACCTGTGCAGGCCAGATCGCACTGTTGCTCAGCACGGCATCCAGCGTTTCCGTATGGCCGTGGTCGATCGTTTTGAACCACCCTTGGCGCAGGATCTGTCCGGCATCGAGGCTTTCGGAGAGGCGCTGGAGTACGGCACCGGTCACGGGGTCGCCCTCCATGATCTCCCAGAATGCAGGTGGACCTCCTCGGAATTTCGTAGGGTCACCGTGGTGGAAGCTCCACACGCCGTATGTAGGTAGTCTTAGGATGCCGCCTTGCAGAATATTGAATCCGAAACGCAACAGAACGTCCGGTGCATAGGCAGCAATAGCATTCAGGTCTTCCTGATCAAACCGATCCACGGCACTATTGCCTTGTGTGATGCATTTCAACTGAGGAACAGTCGTGAATAACTCGCTTAGGTCCTCGTTGACCATCGCGTCCGGCTTTGACCAGCGCTTCCGGTATTGGCGGTACAACGCAGTGCGGAAAGGGTAGTGCGTTAGTTTTTGAAGGAAAGACCGATCGGTCCGGGCTTTCTTGTCGTTCACCACGAGCACTACCAAATCCACACCAGGTACGGTTAGTACATGCCGGATCGCATCGGCCTGCCAACGTTCAAAGGTGGTGCCGTTGCACAAGACCCCGACGCGAATGGTTGTCCTAGGCTCAGTCATTCAGTGCTTTCGTGTAGATCTTTGCAAGGGTTTCACCTACAACGCTTGGACTGAAGCGTTCACTCAATCCGGCGCGTATCTTAATTGGGTCATAGCTCTCCGCATCGTGCGTGATCTTGATCATCGCTTGCGCCAAGGCATTATCGTCATCTATGTCGATCAAGATCCCATTTCCCGGTTCAACAAAGGCCATTGGTCCTCCGCATCGCGTGGCGATCACTGGTTTGCCTTGGGCAAGTGCTTCACCGGTCACTACACTAAAGGTTTCCACACGACTGTTGATGATCACCGCGCTAACGGTTGCCATATGATCCAGAACGCCGGTATTGGGCAATCGACCTAAGAAGGCTACCGAACGGCTCAATCCTTTCGATGCAGCGAGTTTTTGAAGGGTATCCCGATCCGGACCGTCGCCGATCACGCTCAAGCGCAGTCCCGGCTCAGTTTGGCGAGCGATGTGCAATGCGTTGAGGACTCCGCTCACATTCTTGGTCTTGTCTACCAGATCCGCGACCATCAGGAATTGGCCGGGTTTTACACGCGGTGGTAAGGGGCGGTCGAGCCCCGGTATCACATTGGGGGCAACGTCATACTTCGCTGTGAATCCCAATTTGATCAGTTGATCTCCCAGAAAGCTTGATACGGCTGTTACCCCCTTCGCCCGTCGGAAGAAGAAATGGCTTGCCGCTAAATACGTGGCACTCTTTTTTTCGATCGTGCCATCAAGGTATTCACTGCTCTGTTCACCGATGATGTACGGAATACGGAACTTCCTGCTGAACAACCAAGCGACCAATGCGGGTCTGGTCATGATGTAGGCGTGCGTGAGATCCGGCTTGCCACGTTCTTGCCAAATGCGCTGTTGGCCTCGGTTCGCAGCACGCAAATAGCGACGTAGGTTGATCAGCTTCCGCATCACACCAATTGGGTTCCGGTTATGCCGATAAGGGATACGGAGTTCCCACAGGTCCTTCGTTGTTTCTACCGTTTCCTGTAGATCATTATCCTCTACCGCTTCGATGACCAGCACGGACATTTTCACGTAGCTGGATGCTGCCTCCGCCTGTTTCCGTAGAAAATCCCCGAGCTGCGGATCTTGCCTACCGGGGTACCATTTGGGTATGAATAGAACGTGCATCCTTTACGGTTGCGCAAAGTAAGTTAGTTGTCTGAGTGAAGGGATACGGTTGATCGAATGCAGATCATCGCGGAACACCGAACGGAATGAGCAATGCAAGTATTACATTTGCAGCCCCCAAGCTGAAAGGTGAAGGGTAATGGTGGTTGTAGCTCAGTTGGTTAGAGCGCCGGATTGTGATTCCGGAGGTCGCCGGTTCAACCCCGGTCATCCACCCACATAAAAAGCTCCGTTCGCGGGGCTTTTTTTTAGTGCTGTATTCGTGGTCGTAGACTAGGCTGTACACTACGGAACCCTTAAACTTGTGGCCCGATAAAAGGAAACGATACAGTATGTTCATCTTAATGGCCGTCATTTTTGTTCTAGGCTATATCGCCATTGCTCTGGAACACCCGTTACACATCAATAAGGCCGCATCGGCGATATTGGTCGGTGCGCTGGTGTGGGCGGTGCTCATGCTGGGCCAGGACAGTATATTTCCCGATGGTGCTGAGCATGGTTCCGATGGCTTGATACACCAACTGCATGAGCACTTAGGCGAGATCGGTAGCATTCTGTTCTTCCTGATGGGCGCCATGACCATCGTCGAGCTGATAGACGTTTACGAAGGCTTCCGTGTGATCACTGATCGGATCACATCCACGAAGAAGACGAGTTTGATGTGGATCGTGGGTATCCTTACGTTCTTTCTGAGCGCAGTACTGGATAACCTTACCACCACGATCGTCATGTGCGCGCTTTTGCGCAAGTTGATCAAGGACAAGGAGACACTCTGGATCTTTACCGGTGTGGTCGTGATCGCTGCAAACGCTGGCGGCGCTTGGAGCCCGATCGGTGATGTTACCACGATAATGCTTTGGGTGGGTGGTCAGGTCACCACATTCAATATCATGATGAAGTTGATCCTTCCTAGCTTGGTGTGCGTTGTGCTGCCATTATTATGGATCGGCCGCATGCTCAAAGGAAACATCGAACGCCCGGATAAGGTAAAGTTGACAGGGCACCACCAAAGCAACGTGACCGATGGTGAGCGTTCGTTGGTCTTTTGGTTGGGTGTTTCGGCACTCTTGTTCGTGCCCGTGTTCAAAGCGATCACCCATTTACCTCCGTTCGTTGGCGTAATGTTAGGCCTAGGTGTTCTTTGGATAGTTACCGAGATCCTCCATCAACGCAGTAATGCTGATCAACGCGGCGATCTCCTGGTTTCCGCTGTACTGCGTAAGATCGATCTGCCTAGCGTTCTGTTCTTCTTAGGGATCCTGGTCGCCGTTGCTGGGTTGCAGGTCGCAGGCCATTTGACCTTACTGGCCAAAGGGTTGGACAGTGCATTAGGAGATATTTATTTGATCAACGGCGCCATCGGAGTGCTCTCGGCCATTGTGGATAACGTCCCATTGGTTGCTGCCGCCATGGGCATGTATCCCATGAGCCAATATCCGGCAGATCATTTATTCTGGGAGTTGCTTGCTCTATGTGCAGGTACAGGCGGTAGCTTATTGATCATCGGTTCCGCTGCTGGCGTTGCCGCGATGGGGATCATTAACATCGATTTCATCTGGTACCTGAAGAAAATGACCTTCCCAGCCGTGCTTGGATACCTTGGTGGTATTGTCACATTCTGGTTGATCTGGAATTAGTAAGGGTTAAGGATAGAACGCTGATGACGCTGAAAGAGATGATCAACGCAGATGAGAGAAATAAGCTACGAAGCGTTGGCTTCAATGGATAATCGCTATGCGATGCACCTGTAGTTGATCCTGCGTATTTTCAAGCGAACTCGAAGGCTTCTAAGGATAAGATCACTATAGCACGGAATTCACCTCCTTTAAGACAGTCTATCCCTTTTTGGGTGGGCTTCCAGTAAAGGCCGCACTCGCTTCGCTCGCTGGCTTATTTCTTATTGGGCCTTTACTGAAGCTTTGCTTGGTTCGGTCCAAAAAGAAATAAGCCTTGCACTTCGTGCGCGGCTTTGACTTTGCGGAGAGGGGGGGATTCGAACCCCCGGTACCCTTGCGAGTACTCCTGTTTTCGAGACAGACCCATTCAACCACTCTGGCACCTCTCCGTTTTGGTTTTTAGGGCCGCGAAGATAGGACTGTCGTACCGAACCTAGCGTTGGAGTTGATCACTTAGTTTTTCCCCAACTTCAACCCTTCAAATACGCGACATGACACAAGGACAACAATTAGCCCAAATGATGGGCCGCTCACGCGAGTACACCATGTTGTACTTCAACAAGCTGAAAGATCAGGACCTGCAAAGGCTTTTTGTTTGCGAGGGTGTTCCACTCAACACCGCGTATTGGGTGATAGCACACCTTACGGCCAGCCAGAACGGCCTTATTCTGATGGCCACAGGTGGCGAGTTCAAAAAATTCTCATGGGCCAAACATTTCATGCCTGGTGCCCAGCAGGTACCTATCGCCGATCGTCCTCCTTTCGATGAGGTGCTCACGTTGTTCCATTCGATCCACGCGAAGTCGATCGCACATGTTGCAGGACTGACGGATGAAGCCTTGCAAGGACCTAACTTGACAGGGATAGCGATGATCGGTCATACCGTGCATGATGTGGTAACCCATTCAATTCGACATGAAGCCCTGCATGCCGGACATCTTAGCTGGCTGTGCAAACTGTGCGGCGTAAAAACAATGTGATCCCGGTTGAATGCCAACGGTTCATGCGTGACCTTTGGCGGATACAAGCGGTCATACACATCGCCCGTTCTGTGAATGGCAATTCCAAGTGATAAAATAGCACTCTTTACTAGCGTTCCACCGAATTTGGTGCGGATGGTGGATGGTGTTGATGTGGGTGCTCAGTACCAGCTCGATTGCATGCGCTCATGGGATGCGTTGGGTTTTCCGGTCACGTCGTTAAACCCGACCCCGGAATTGCATTTACTTGCAACCAGATTCCCGAACCTGAGGACAGTAGCGGTTCCCAGAGCACAACACCCTGCGATCACACGACCGCTCGTAGCGCTGAACGATCTGCTTGATCGGGTTCTGGATGACGATGCCGAGGTGATCGTTCTCGTGAATGCGGATATTGAATTGGCCGGATTCAAGGAATTGAGATCGACCTTGGAAGGCGTTACCGCCGGACACGCACTTGTAGGTCAACGCATGGAACTTGTTACGCCGGATTCTACGGATGGTCAGGTTTGCACTGCGGGATTTGATGTCTTCGCGATACACCGCAATGACCTAAGCCAACTGCGGACCTACGTACCCTTGTTCATTGGTGCACCGTGGTGGGATTACCATATGGTAGCACAGCTCGTTCTGAATACTATTTCTGTAAACACGTTGGATCCCAAACATATCCATCATTTGAGCCATTCTGGAGGCTGGAGCATTGATCTTTGGAATGCATTGGGTGTAGAATTCGGGCGAGACCTTTTGAAACGGATACGTCGACAAGGATCGGAACACGGAGCAGCCAAGAATGCACGACTGACGGTGCTTTTGAAGGAGTTTGAGCTTAAGATCCGCAGGGGACAACGCCCCGCGTTCAAAGCCGCAGTACGCCAATTAGTAGGACATTCACAGGGTATTCTTGAGATGGATGATCTACATCGGTTCGCAGCATTGTTCACTGAGTTTATTACATCCGACCTGATATTTGTTCCGCCTTCATGAACGCTCATCCTATATTAGCCTTTCTCGCGCCATGTGAAATCCGGGAATGCGATAGTCACTGTTAGTTTCTCATCCTTAAGTTGGTAAGAGATCTTTGTAATTTGAACATGCCAAGACCTATTTTTCTCGCAGGTAGACTCGCCTTACTAGTTGCAATTTCAGGATGCTACTATGACAATGAACAGGAATTGTACCCATACAGGTTTTGCAATATTGGCGATGTGAACGATGCGGATCTTTATGTGAATAAAGTAGAACCCATCATTCAGAGCAGGTGTGCAATTCCGGGCTGCCACGTATCCGGACCAAATACTGCTCCGGGTGACTTTACCCAATATGTTGAAGTGAAAGCAGTAGTGGACAATGGAAGATTCCAAACCTTTGTACTTGTGGATAGGTCCATGCCATCGAACGGTACATTATCTGCTTGCGATCTGGAAAAGCTACAGGTCTGGGTAAACGCAGGAGCCCCAAATTGATATTCAGCATGAGACCAAAGACCATGATCGCCGTAGCAGCTACCATCGCTCTTGTGGGTGGAGGTAGGTATGCCTGGAGTGAATTCAATAGAGGACTGGCGGAGACCGATACAATGCCGGTCAAAGAAAGCGTTACAGCGGATGCACTTTACCAAGCATTCAGTTCAGACGAAAAAGCGGCCACGGACAGGTTCGTTGGCCACGTTGAACAGGTGATCCAAGTGTCCGGAACCATTCGTTCCGTGGATCCCACGAGCAACGATCGGATCAATGTGACCTTGGAAACCGGTGATGCATTGGCCGGTGTGGTCTGCGAGTTTGAAAAGAACGACATGCCGAACGAATGGAAAGCAGGAGACCAAGCTTCCATTAAAGGGATCTGTACCGGCATGCTTTTGGATATTGTACTCATTCGATGTAAAGCATCGTGAGCCTAAGAGCCTGCCCATATTTACCAATGGAAATTCTACTCGAAATGAAAAACAGAAAGAACATGAAGAAATTGATGCTTATAGCCGCATTATTGCCCTTAGGCCTATGCGCACAGGATAGGTATGCCACGCGTGATGGTAATATCACGTTCACATCAGATACGCCCGTGGAAAAGATCCATGCGGAGAATGGCAAGGTGACGTGTGTTTTCGATGCAGCTACGGGTGCTATTGAATTCGCGGCATTGATCCGTGGGTTCGAGTTCGAAAAAGCGTTGATGCAGGAACACTTCAACGAGAATTATATGGAAAGTGCCAAGTTCCCTAAAGCTACGTTCAAAGGCACACTTACCGGTTTGCCGGAAGGGGCATCGAAACCCGGAACTTATCCCGTGACCGCGGCGGGGGTTCTTTCGATCCACGGTGTTACAAAAGGGATCGAGGAAAAAGCGACCATCGTGGTGAACGAGGACGGTACCATGAAAGCTGATTGTACATTCATTGTTGCTCCGGAGGATCACGATATCGTGATCCCTAGTGTTGTACGAAAGAGCATTGCAGAAACCGTTCAGGTAGTTGTGGCGCTGGTACTTGCCAAAATGTGATCCATTGTATCGTTGTTTTCTTCTATTTCCGCCTTTGTCGATGCTAAGAAAGTTCGTGTTCGCCCTGTTGAGTGTTTCCACAGCCGTTTCTGCCAATGCCCAAGATGACCTTTTGGATCTTCTTGGTGCCGAAGAAACAGGGCCGCTCTATTCAACGGCCAGTTTCAAGACCACTCGGGTGATCAATGGCCAGAGCATTGAGAACGTGGGTCATGGAGTGCTCGATTTCAAGATCGGGCACCGCTTCGGAACGTTGGAAGAAGGCATTACCAATTTTTTCGGACTCGATCAAAGCTCGGTCCGCATTGGGTTTGATTATGGTGTTACCGACCGATTGATGATCGGAGTAGGCCGTAGTGGATATCAGAAAACAGTAGATGGTTTCGCCAAGTATAAGATCCTCCGCCAATGTGAAGAAGGATGTGGCATGCCCATTACCGCTTCGTTCGTATTGGGATCTTCCGTAACGACATTGGTAGCACAGGAGGTTCCATGGTATGCGCCCGGGCAGGAAGATCATTTTTCACATCGGTTATCGTACAATATGCAGTTGGTGATCGGTCGTAAGTTCTCTGAGGGGATCTCATTGCAGATCACTCCAGGGGTCATTCACCGGAATTTGACAACGTATTCGGATGATAAGAACGACGTGATCAATATTGGCATCGGCGGTCGTGTGAAACTATCCAAGCGTGTTGCTTTCAGCGCAGAGTATTTCTACGTGCTGCCCGATCAAATGCACGAATATTCCGCTGCTCAATTGAATGCGAACCCGAACTTGAAACCGACCAATTCCTTATCCGTAGGGTTTGATATCGAGACCGGTGGTCACGTTTTCCAGTTACATTTTACCAACAGTACGGGAATGTTCGAACGAGCGTTCATTACCGAGACCACCAACCACTGGGATAAGCGCGAGATCCATTACGGATTCAATATCTCACGGGTATTCACGCTGCATACACCGAAAAAGAAGTCGTAACGCGTTGTCCAAAGGGAACTCGGATCAACCAACGACGAATATCTATAACACCTCTGGTCGCTGCACGGAGATGCCGGAGAGTGGTGCTACTTGCTCTCTTAAACTGGCAGCGGTTACAATACCAACCAGGGATCCATTCTCCATCACGAGACTGATAGGGTAGCCATGCGTAAGCATGTACCTACCAACATGTTCCGCCATATCATTGATACGGCAAGCCGGTACACGGGTTATTGATAATGCTGAAAGCAACGTTTCCGGAGAAGTAGCAAGCAGTTCATCACGGGTTATGATGCCTTTCACTTCGTTAGTGTCCAACACGACTATTAGTTCTTCATCGTTACGAGCCAATTCCTCCAACGCTTTTGCGACCGTGTTGGTGCCCAATAGTGAAGTGAAGGTTGATGTCATGTGCGACCGTATCAGTCCGGCATTTGCTGTGGTCTTAGGCGCTAATGTGCGGATCTCGGCACCAGCTGCCATGAAAATGAACACGCCGATCAGCCCAAGGAAGGGTGCTTCCTGATAAATAGCGGCCAGTACGAATAGCACCGCCATCACTTGACCAATGCGACCCGCAATTTTCGTTGCCTTAGGTCGTGGCATACGCATACTTAGTAGTGAGCGTAATAATCTTCCGCCATCCATGGGATAGGCCGGGATCAGATTGAACAGGAACAGAAAAATATTCATCCCGAAAATGAACATCAATGTGCTGGTCCACTCGGTCGCGCCTAAAAGAATATCCGAGAAAGATTCAGTTACTCCCGTGATCGCTATCAACCCGAACGCCAGTAGCGCGATCACAAGATTCACCATCGGCCCGGCCAGCGTGATCCAGAATTCCTTGTGTGGTTCTTCGGGCATACGCTCCAAGCTGGCTACTCCACCAATAGGCAATAACACGATGTTCTTTGTTCGCACGCCATAGCGCAACGCCGTTAGCGAGTGTCCGAACTCATGGAGCAGTACGCAGACGAATACGATCAGCACTAAGCCCACTTCCTGGAGGATCTCGGATAGCACCATACCATCCTGCCAGCCACTGAACGCGATGTACGCCGGCAACAGCAGGAACGTCCAGTGTATGAATACACCGATGCCTTTGAAGGAAAAGATGGGCAAGCCGCCGCGGATGGATCCGGCCATTAGTTCGTACCCTGTTGCAGCACCAGCATAGGAATGTGGGTGTGCATGGCGAGCTTCGCCGCTGTGCTTCTATGAAAGAGCTGGGCGAACATACTGCGTTGACGATGCATGACCACGACCAGATCAGCATCGCTTTGATCGGCCATATCGTGCAATGCCTTCGAAACGTTCTCTCCACTTATGCTATGGAATGAATGCGGGATCGCGCCGAGCACTACATCGTAGGGGGAATCGTGATCATCAGTATTGCTGGCGCCTTCTTTCTGGAAGACGCGAACGATCATGATCTCACTTTGGGACCATCGTGCAATGTCAACCAGGACTTTGATGGATGCACGATCCACAGGACCGCCATCATCGGCCATTACAATACGTCGAGGGGTTCTGTATTTGGCCTCTTCGGGTATCGTGAGCACTGGTAAATGGCAGCGTTTGATCACATCCGCAGTGTGCGTTCCCAACAATACTTCCTCTAAGCCGCTTGCGCCTTGAGTACCCATCACTACAAGATCCGGGTTCTGTTCTTCGTCAGCATGTGCAAGAATGGCGGAGAACACATCACCGGTCATCATGCTCTGCTGAAGGTCGAGGTCAACTCCGGCAAATTTTTCTCTTAGCTGTTCTGCAAGGTCCGTAAGTGCAGAATCTGCCTCACGCATTATCTCTGCTTCTAATCCAGCAGCCTGAAGAATGGTAGGGTCAGAGATCGACATGTACGCATGCAGCAGGGTAAAGGTGTTTCCCGCTGACCCGTAAAGTTCAATTGCATAAGCTGCGGCATTGAACGCATTGGCGCTGAAATCCGTGGGTATCAATATATGCGCCATGTCGTGTAAAGTTACGACAGCTCAACTAATGGTATTCGTTGAAGTTCCAAGCTGTCTATGTGATGATGGTTCGTCCATCATCAGGTCGGTGTATCAATGGTGGTCTTCTGCTGTAGGTTTCGAAGATGCAGAGTCGACTAAAGCGTACCCTCCGAATAATAGAATAACAACTGCAAGGAAGCTCAACAGTCCCGTGATATTGTCTGCTGTACCATTTTCTAATAGTACGTCCTTCGAGTCCAGGATGGAGAAACGGAATGGGATCGCGAAAGCGAGGAGCCATAGGCCGATACCGATAAGCTTTTTCATTGGAATTGTGCTTTTATTCGAGTGCGAATGTAGCCTATTCACCGAAATGGGAGCTCGATAGTTGTTAGTTGGATCCGGTTAATGCAGCATCCTGGTCGAAGCGTGTTGGTCTCATGGACCAAGATCCATTAACCATATCTAGTTCTTATTTACGGTGTCCAGCCACTCTGTATATTCAGCTTTCAGTTCAACGTACAGTTTCTCGAACGTCATCATGCTGTCGCGGAGTGTCTCTTGAGCAATATCAATGCTATGGTCCCTAGGGATCACACGGTCCGTGGCCTCCGCTTCAAGGGTGTTCTCGTGCTGCTTCAGGTCGTGGCGTAGTTCATCGATAACCTCGGTTTGCCGTATGAACTGGTTCTGGAAATGTTCCAGTTTGATCAATTCATCTTTTGGAAGACCTCCCCGTGCTACGAGTTCTTCCATGCGATGCTCAAAGATCATGATCTCTTCACGATAACAACGCAATGTTCCCAACCATGTGTTAAGATCGGAACCTAGTTCGTTGATGGTTCTTGGTGTAGCAGGTGCTGTTGCTGTATTCATCGGTATGGGGGTTTAATACCATTCACCAATAGAACTTCACCCATTCTACTCGCCCTTTTTCCCCAGTACTTCTCCGAAAAATAGTTCCGTCCGCCGTACGGCGGATGCAACGATTTTTTGGATCGTCCTGTGAAAAAAATGCTTCGCATTATTGGACGAAGTTCTATTGGTGAATGGTATAGGATGAAATGGTATTGCGTGCGATGAAGATAGCAAAGAAGATCGATCGATCATGCGGATCGATCTACAAAGGACATCTGCTCAAGAACGCATGAAGCCTTTCTGAATTCAGAGAGGCTTCATTTCATGATGGAAGAAATAGGTGTTTGACTACTTCCTATCCTTGAGCTGCGTGTAGTCCCTTTTCAAAGGTCCGGTATAGATCTGGCGAGGACGGCCGATCGGCTCCTTGTTTTCGATCATTTCTTTCCATTGTGCGATCCATCCTGGTAAACGGCCAAGTGCGAACATAACAGTGAACATGCGTGTAGGAATGCCGATGGCACGGTAAATTATGCCGCTGTAAAAGTCCACGTTGGGGTACAACTTGCGCTCAATGAAATACTCGTCATTCAAGGCAATGGTCTCAAGCTGTTTTGCAATGTCCAGTACAGGATCGTTCACACCCATTTTGGCCAATACATCATCACAGCTTTTCTTGATGATGGTGGCGCGTGGATCGAAGTTCTTGTAAACACGGTGTCCGAATCCGAAAAGGCGGAATGGATCCTCTTTGTCCTTTGCCTTATCAACCCATTTACGGATGTCGCCGCCATCGTTGCGGATGGTCTCCAACATTTCGATCACTTCCTGGTTCGCTCCGCCGTGCAACGGTCCCCAAAGCGCTCCGATGCCAGCACTTACCGCGCTGTACAAATTCGCTTGGCTACTACCTACGATGCGCACCGTGCTGGTACTGCAGTTCTGTTCGTGATCCGCGTGCAGGATCAAGAGCGTGTTCAACGCCGCAGCCACAACGGGATCCACTTCATAAGGCTCGGTCGGCAACCCGAACATCATGTAAAGGAAGTTGTCGATGTAGTTCAACTTATTGTTCGGGTACATGTATGGCAGCCCTAAGTTATTCTTGAAGCTGATCGCCGCCAGCGTTGGCATTTTGGCGATCAAGCGCATCATGGTGCGCTCCCTGTCCTTCATGGACCTGTTCGGGTCCTGGCTTTTCGGGTAGAAGGTGCTCAGCGAGTTCACCATCGCCGAAAGGATACCCATGGGGTGGGCATTGCTCGGGAAGAACTCGAAGAAGTGCTTCATATCCTCATGCACCAAGGAGTGGTTCCGGATGTTGTCCTCGAACTGCAATAGCTCTTGTGCTGTGGGTAATTCGCCCCAGATCAATAGGTAGGCCACCTCCAAAAAGGTTGCTTGCGCTGCGAGTTGTTCAATTGGATAGCCACGGTAGCTGAGAACACCCAGTTCACCATCCAAAAATGTGATGGAACTGGTAGTAGCACCGGTATTCTTGTATCCGTAATCCAACGTGATCAATCCACTTTGTTCGCGCAATTTCCCAATATCAATGGCTTTCTCGCCCTCGCTACCAGTGATCACAGGTAATTCGTATGTCTTGCCGTCAAATATTATCTGCGCCTTCTCACTCATTGGACTCTTTCCGGAATAAATGTGGATTTTTGGATGGCAGCGAAGGTAATAAAGAACAGGGCACGGAACATCGCTGACCAAAAATGGTTGATCGAACTGATCGATCAGATCGCCAAGGTGCTACCCGGTCCGCAGAATATGGACTCTACCAATGCTTGCGTTGATCTTACCTCGCGGAATATTCAACGCGCTATGGAGCGGTCCACTTGCCCTTGAACGTACTCATGAACGTCTGGTAATCCTGGGACTTATAATGGCTTTCGCCGAAATAGTTCAATATCGGCTCCATCTGTTGAGGCGTTAAATAGCCTTGCACCGGGGCGAGTACGTTGAGGGCGCTATCCAGATAGGTTACCGTAGGATATGCAATACGCCCCTCCACGTTCGCGATAGCATAGGTCAAATGGTGCGTTCCATTCCGTCCTCCGACCTTAGCAGCATCAAAATCAGGATTCTCCAATTTCTGACCCTTGAATGTTACGGGATCGCTGCTCTCCGCGTTGAATTTCACTGCATAGAAATGCTTGTTGACGTACTCGGCCAACTTAGGATCGCTGAATGTGCGTGCTTCCAACATTTTGCACGGACCGCACCAACTTGTATACACATCAACCATTAACGGCCTGGGTGTTTCCTTGGCCTTTTCCTGTGCCTGCTCAATGGTCATCCACTTTATGCCTCCCTTTTCAGCAGCTGCTTTCAGGTTCGTCTGTGCGTGTAGAGCAAATGGTAAAAACGTTAGGGCGAGAATGAGCGTGCGCATATGATAGGATGGGTGAATGCGTTTACCTATCAATGACCATGCCGTGAAATGCAAGGATGTGAATTCCGACCAAAGAGCAATGGGAGCTCTAACGAAGGCCTTTCATGAAAGTGTGTACGAAGAATGAAATGGCGATCAGGACCACGTTCATGAATTGAGCCGAGATCGTTGAGGTTCGTTCTCAACGGTCAATGAACACCATGCATCCATTTCTTAAGGATCGGAGCCAGAAGGAGCATTATTACCCCTGCGCCAAGCGAGATGTAGGCGATGTCCTTGAAGACTCCGCTGTAGATCAACAACGATTCTGCCGGAGGCAAAGTAGTCTCTCCATCAACGGTTGGCATGGCCATCATCGCACCCACTTTACCGGCAACGAACTGCCCGAATGCACTTGCCAAGAACCATGCGCCCATCAACATTCCGACAAGTTTTGCAGGAGAGAGCTTCGTTATCATGCTAAGCCCGATCGGTGATAGGCAAAGTTCACCGCTGGACAGGAACATGTATCCAAGAATGAAATAGATGATCGGCACCATGCCATTATCTGCGAACTGGGCTCCAAGTATGAACATGTAAAAACCGAGGGCAAGTTGAAGGAATGCAAGTCCGAACTTGACCGGTGTGTTCGGCTCCATTCGTCGGCTGCTAAGCCATACCCATAATGCAGCAAATACCGGACTCAACAATATCACCAACAGTGGATTTACGCTATTGTTAACAGCTGCAGCAGTGTCCTGTCCACCGAACGCGCTCAGGTCGACGTTGCGCAGTGCGTAAAGGTTCAATGATCCGCCAGCTTGCTCGTAGAATCCCCAGAACAAAACACTGAACAAGATCATTACGATCGCTGCGAACATCTTTTGTCTTGCCGCTTTTTCAACTTGAGTGAAAGCAAGGTAGAGGAGATAGACCAGCGCCGCTATGCCCAAAGGATTGAACACGTAGTCCATCACTTCGTAGTGCCATAGCGTCAATGCAAAAACCGGGATACAGAGCAATGAAAGGGCGAATGTGCTCCAATCCTGACGGAACCCGATGAATGACCGTTTGGTCAATGCACTTTCATCAGGGGCTTCTCCTTTTCCTTCCAGCAGGTGCTTGCCCATGTTGAACACGAAAAGCCCAATGATCATGAATATGCCTGCAACGCCGAAACCTAAGTGCCAATCGATGGTCTGGCCGATGTAGCCGCAGATCAATCCACCGGCCAGAGCACCGATGTTGATACCCATGTAGAATAAGGAAAAACCAGCATCCCGGCGTGGGTCATTCTCCGTATAGAGCTTGCCAACAATACTGCTGATGTTCGGTTTGAAGAACCCGTTTCCCACTACGATGAACCCCATCCCCGTGTAAAATGCGATCTCGCTTGGTATTGCCATAACGAAACTTCCTAAGGCCATAACAACCCCACCGAAAATGATGCTCCTCCTAAAGCCTAAAAGTCGATCCGCCAAGATCCCACCAAAAAGTGGCATCGCATACACCAATGCCTGATAGCTGCCATATATGTGGTTCGCTTTGGCATCGGGATAGAATAGTTGGCTGGTCATGAACAGGATAAGCAACGCACGCATCCCATAGAACGTGAAACGCTCCCACATCTCCGTAAAAAAGAGCATGTAGAGGGCTTTCGGATGCCCTGTAATGCCGTCCAACAACTTAGCCATGGTCTTTTACTTTATGTGATCTTATCACTTAATAAATGTTCTTCTCCTTCATGACCGCATTCAGGTACCGCAACAGCAGGAAGAGCATGATCGCTGCTGCCATGGCCAAACCGAAGTTCATATAGAAAAAGTGCGTTTTGTCCTCAAAGCCTTCCCACAATCCACTAAGCATGCCACTTAGCTTATTGCCTACGGAGGTGCTCAAGAAAAAGCCGCCCATCATCAACGCGGTGATCCGTGGCGGACTGAGTTTGCTAACGAGCGAAAGGCCCATTGGGCTTAGACAGAGTTCTCCAACGGTGATCACGCCATACGATGCGATCAACCACATACTGCTGGCCTTGCTTTCCAGGTTGTTCGTTGCCAATACAGCCCCAACCATGACCAAAGCACTGAGTGCGGTAATGACCAGACCGATGGCGATCTTGGTCGGTGTGGTGGGTTCTTTGCCTCTGCTGCGCATGAACGCCCAGAATGCAACGATCAATGGTGTTAGTAGGATCACCCAACCCGGATTGATGCTTTGGTACAACTGAGTGGAGTACAATTTTATGCTCTCACCTTCCGCCGGAACGCGCTCTGGAGCCATCGTTTTGAAGTATTCGGAACTGTTCGCATCCGTTGCTGCACCTGCATTGGTAACAGTTTCAGCCATATTGATCTTGTCTGCCACATTGGCTATGCTGGTAGCCATTTCACGGTCGGTGTGGTTCTTAGCAAATACCGTTAACGCATCTCCGTTCTGGTGGAATACGGCCCAGAAGATCACCAAACAGCCGAACACCGCCAGCAACGCGCCGATAGGACGTTTGTCTTCTTCATTTGCTTTAACATAGAGATAGATAAAGAAGCCGATCACGGGAATACAGCCGAAGATGAACGCATCATTGGTATCCGTACCGAGCAGGTTCCCAGGGATCAAATAGCCCAAGATCCCGAAGATGAACATGGGAACAATGGTGCTCATCAAGATCTTGCCGGTACTCATATCGCCCTCTTGCAATGGTTTGATGATATCGGCGTGCTTTACGTGTTTTTGTCCGTAGAGAAAGACCACAACACCGATCAACATACCAATGCCGGCAGCAGCGAATGCATGGCCCCAACCGTATTTGATCTTCATGTATGCTGCTACGAAATTGCACACAAAAGCACCAATGTTGATGCCCATATAGAAGATATTGAAACCCGCGTCCTTATTGGCCCGGTACGTGTCGTTATTATACAAATTCCCGACCAGTGTACTGATGTTCGGCTTGAACATGCCGTTGCCCAGAATGATCAATAACAAGCCAACATAAAAAGCGGTCGTATCGTGTATGGCCAAGGTCAAATAGCCTGCAGCCATCATCAATCCTCCACCGACAATGCTCTTCCTGAACCCCAGGATCCTATCTGCCAATAAGCCGCCAATGAACGGTGTTAGGTAGACCAGGCCGAGGTACGTGCCGTAGATGTCACTTTTCTTCAATGCGTCGAATCCCATACCACCACTTTCCCAGCCATCGATCATGTACAGGCTGAAAATGCCCAGCATGAGGTAATAACCGAAACGTTCCCACATCTCAGTGAAGAACAGGACGTACAATCCTTTAGGATGTTTTGATGCGGAGGTGGTTTCGCTCATAGGAAGATGGACTGCGGTAGCGTGAGACTAGTAGATCTCGATCAACGAATTCCGTGAAACAGCTTATTCACCAATGGACTGATCACGATCAGAAGCAAACCCAGGCCTACCGTAACATATCCGATGTTGCTGTAAACATCAACATAGGTGAACAAGCTTGCTGCCTTGTCTATGACCTCGCCTTCGACAGGTTCATGTTCAGCTCCTGTCAGTGTAGCAAGAAGGCCTGCCACATAATTTGCGCCGGCAATGCTGAGGAACCATGCTCCCATTGCGGTTGCGGTCATATCCTTCGGTACTAGTTTCGTTACCATGCTCAACCCGATCGGTGAGAGGAACAATTCACCCGTGGTGTGCAACATATAGAGTAATGCCAATGTCCAAAGTGGTACTTGGTATTCAACGGCAAGCGGTGCAGCGATCAAGATCACCAAATAGCCTAAGCCTAATTGCAAAATGCCCAAACCGAATTTCATCGGAATGTTAGGATCCAACTTGCGCTCTTTCAATTTCAGCCACATGACGCTGAAGATGGAACCGAACAATAGAATGTATGCAGGATTGAAGAACTGTGAAGTGGCGGCGCCCATTTCCCAGCCGAAGATGTGGCGATCAACGTTACGATCAGCGAACAGCGTTAGGCTACTTCCGGCTTGTTCAAAACAGGCCCAGAACACAATGTTGAACAACATTAAGATGATGAACCCGAACATTTTATCCAACTGGACCTTGCCGTCCTTTATTCCTCGCATGATCAAGCTGCCAATGACCACTACACCTACTGCAACGATCATATAGCCAGCGATATCTGTATTGCGCAACAAGAAATAAAGCACGGGAATAAGCGCTAAACAGCCAAGTACTACTGCTGTGAACGGGCTTAAAGGGCCATACTTCGGCTTGGTCAATGTTTCAGGACTTGGAGGAGCACTTACATGGGCGTAATGTTTGCTCCCCATTTGGAAGATGATAACACCGAGCAACATTCCGATGCCAGCTAATGCGAAGCCGTATTGAGCGCCGTAGATATTTCCTACTTCGGCACAGACCGTAGTAGCGAGCAAAGCTCCCAGATTAATGCCGATGTAGAAGATAGTAAAGCCAGAGTCTTTACGCGGATCACCGTCCTCATAAAGCTTACCCACCATTGTGCTGATATTCGGTTTGAACAGACCGTTACCGACGATGATCACGGCCATTCCCCAGAACAAAAGCATTTCCGTACCACCTACAATTATGAATTCACCAATGGCCATTAGTATTCCACCGAGAAGTACTGCCCAGCGGGACCCAAGGATCTGGTCGGCAATACGACCACCAATTACAGGCATTACGTACACCAGGGCCGTATAAGCACCATAGACCGCAAATCCTTTGTTATCACCCATGGCGAGTGATTCTACTAAGTAGAGCAGCAAAAGGGCGCGCATGCCATAGTAGCAAAAACGCTCCCACATCTCTGCGGCGAACAGCCAATAAAGGCCCTGTGGGTGGCCTTTCGGCACGGTTATCGTTGTTGAACTCATGTGTTCTTTGTCAGGAGTTTAAGTTCCAGAGGCGCGCCAAGATAGAAAAGGGATGGGACCGAAGGCGATATGCCAACGGATCGTTCACAAATTGTGAAAGAAACAGGTAGGTCCAAGGGGTAATGGTACTACCCTCGAATGATCAACTAAAGTATCGGACGCACGGATACCACGCCGACCTGAATTTTGACGTTCGGACTTCGGGCTAATTAAAGATTCTCCACCAACCAATCCGTCATCATGCTGAACAAGTGTACGCGCGTTGTGCCACCATAGATCCCGTGGTTCTTGTCCGGGTACATGAATTGGTCAAAGGGCTTGTTTGCTTTTACGAGCGAGAGCGTCATCTCTGCGCTGTTCTGATAGTGTACGTTGTCATCCGCAAGTCCGTGGATCAAGAGGTACTTACCTTTCAGTTTTTCCACATGGTTGATCGGGCTGTTATCGTCGTAGCCATCGCCGTTGTCCTTTGGTAGGCCCATGTAGCGTTCGGTATAGATGCTATCATAGTAGCGCCAGTTGGTAACGGGTGCCACGGCTATTGCGGCTTTGAACACATCAGCTCCTTTCGTTATGCATAGGCTGCTCATGTATCCGCCATAGCTCCAGCCTTGTATACCAATGCGAGTTGCATCAACGTAAGGTTGCTTGCCAAGCCATTTGGCTGAAGCGATCTGGTCGATGGTCTCGTACTTGCCCAATTGACCATATGTGATGTGGCGGAAATCGTGCCCCCGACGACCTGTTCCGCGTGGATCAACGCAAACGACCAAGTATCCTTTCTGGGCCAGCATACCGTGCCACAGTTGATCGCGCCCTCCCCATTGGTCCAGAACTTCGTTGCTGTTGGGACCGCTGTATTGGGTCATGAACACCGGGTATTTCTGGCGGCTGTCGAAAGCAGGTGGTTTCATCATCCAGCCATTCAATTCAATGCCTTGGTCGGTGGTGAGCGTGAAGAATTCCTTGGTTACAAGACCATACTCTTTTACCGTTGCGGCAAGCTTTGTATTGTCTTTCAAGAGTTTGATCTGTTTGCCCTTGCTATTGTGTAATGTGATCACCGGAGGTGTGTTTAGTGTGCTGCGGGTGTTAATGAAATACCGGAAGCCTGTGCTGAATTCAGGATCGTTCGTTCCGCCTAACGGACTTAATTGCATAACGCCTTTACCGTTCAATGGAACAGCAAGTACATCTTGGTTCTTAGGGTCGCTTTTTGCGGCAGTGAAGATCACGCGCTGGTTGGCTTCATCAATGCCATTAACGGCGATAACGTCCCAGCCGCCCCTGGTCAGTTGGAGTTGTTTGCCTGAAGCAATGTTCACTGAATAGATATGATTCCAACCATCGCGTTCGCTTGAAAGCACGAATCCGCTTCCATCTTTGATGAAGTACAGGTCGTCGGTTACTTCGATGTAGGTCTTGCTGGTCTCTTGGTAAACGATCTTCGGCTCGGGGTTCAACGTGCGCTGTGCAAGATCCACGGTTGCGATCACTTTTTCGTTCTGCAACCGGTTCATGCGCATGTACCAGAGCACTTGGTCATTTGCCGTCCAACCGAAACGCGGCAGATAGATATCGCCGGTTACACCCAATGGTACAGTAGTCGTTGTGTTGGTAGCCAGTGTGTATACATGCAATGATACAACGCTATTGTCCTCGCCGGCTTTTGGGTATTTGAATCGGTATTCGGTAGGGTAAAGGTTTTCCTTGTAAGTGGTCAGGTTGAATTCCTTCACGCCGGTTTCATCGCTGCGTAGGTACAGGATCTTGGTGCCATTCGGGCTCCAAACAAAGCCTTGCGTGAACGAGAACTCCTCTTCATATACCCAGTCCGTAAGTCCGTTCAGGATCTTGTTCCATTCCCCATCAGTGGTTACCTGCGTTTCAGCCATCGTTGCGAGATCCACAGAGTAGATGTTGTTATCGCGCACGAATGCAGCATGGGATCCATCCGGACTGAAGGTGGCCAACCGTTGTTTCGCTTTGCTGATGTCACTGAGTGGAGCGAGTTTCTTACTTGCCCTATCATATACATAGTTGTATGCGAAGTAACTGTGACGATAGATCGGTTCACTTTCCGTTTCGATCATCATCTTTTTTTCGTCACCGCTGAAACTGTATCCGTTAATTGCTACGGGCTCCCTCGAACCTGAGGGTATCAGCGTGCTGCCTTCTACCAACGTCGCTACTTTCTCGCCAGTGGTGTACGCGTACTGGTCGATCACCATGCCATTGGCGGTTTCTTCCATGGCCGTGTAATGCTGACCGTCGTTCATACTGGCCAAGCCCCCCACGTATTCGGTGCTGAAGGTTGGTGAGTACCAGATCACTTCGTTGGTGAGTTCTTTTTGCGCTGTGGCATTAAGTGTGAATGACAGGGCCACTGAAGCAGCAAATAGTTCGAAACGGTTCATGTTCATATTGAATTACAACAGGGGTGCCGAAGGTAGCCGATGATAGCCGAATTTGCTTTTGATGCTCGCAGGTCTCTTGCTGGATATCGCCTCTTTCGTCTGGTGATATAACAAACGTTCTATTGCCAGCGGTCGGGTAGTGTATTTGTTTCGCATCATCAAATTCAAACCAACATGACCAAATACTATATACTTTCCGCTCTGTTACTTCCTCTAATTATCTCGGCGCAACCTGTCATCGATGCCAGTTCCATTGCTCCGCCTATCGGTCAGTCCGTATTCGTGAATATCGGTGGCATACTGCCAGTTCCACCAGGAGGAGCGTTCGCGGTGTGGGACTTCAGTTCCTTACAATTCGCAGCCATAACCGAGGTCACCCTTTCTGACGCACAAACCTCGCAATTCGCGGATCTGTTCCCCAGCGCTACGCTGATCACGAACAATGCCATATCCCAGAGTTCACAGTTCTATGAGATCACGAATTCGTTAGTTGATATTTGGGGCGTATTCTCGGTAAGCAATCAGACGCTTCTCAATTATAGCGATCCGCGCAGGGATCTGGTGTTCCCTTGTACCATCGGAACCCAATGGAGTGATGGGTTTTCTGGATCATACCAGGTCGTGGATCAAGTGATCGGAACACGGACCGGTACGATCGTTGGGGAAGCAGATGGCTTCGGTACATTGATCCTTCCTCTACCTATCGGTGAACTCACCAATGTGTTACGCGTTCATTTGGAAGAAGACAATACCGATACCAACGCCGGCGGCACCTCTACAACGAACGGTGATCGCTACGTGTATTACAAACCCGGAGTGGGCTTACCGATCCTGGAAACGATCGACTTCACCATAATTAACGCTAATGGCACAAGTACGGAGCGCCGCTCACAGTGGTTGACCGCCGTTGCTAGTGGGGTAAATGAGTACAACGGAAATGCGATCGGTATCAGCGCTTTCCCGAACCCGACCGTGGATCAAATAACGTTGACCATGGGTATTCAGAGCAATTCACGCGTGGATATGCTTGATGCCACAGGACGTATCGTCAACTCGCAATTCGTGCCTTGTAACGCGCCAGGTATCCATACGATCCGGTTGGACCTGAGTGAACTAATGGACGGAATGTATGTGGCCCGCGTAACGGACGAACAAGGACAACAAGGAACGATCGCGGTAATGAAGAACTAGAACTTTGCTCTCCCGTGAGGGCCCGCATCATTTAGATGGTGCGGGTCTTTCAATTTTATAACAGAAGTAAAAAGCGATCAGTCATGTATAAGGAATTGGTGTTCCGTTCGACTGTTGCCTTGCGGTAACGTCTTACAAAGACCATACATCCCTCCGCTACCTTTGTTCGCTATGCTTGGCCATCGTTTTTCGCAATTCATTCCACCGGTGGACGATCGTTCACCCTTTGAGCAGCTGCTACCGTTGTTCTTGGAATTGCTCACACATACCAGTGGCGATGTGGAGGAAGCGCTGGATTGGATGGACGAACTCAATAAGGAGCACGGCTTCTGGACCAAAGAGTACGGTCGAAGGGAGTTTGAAGCGGACCTGCGCGAGAAAGGCATGATCGGCGATCGGCCAACGAAGGGCGGCAAAACACCCCTCACAGGGAAGGCCGAAAAACTGATACGTGAGCGTGCGTTGGACCAAGTGTTCGGTAAATTGAAGAAAAGCGATCAAGGCAACCACGGGCTGAAACGCACTGGCGAAGGTGATGAACCGACGAGCGACCGTCGCGCATATCGTTATGGAGATCGCATTGAGCAGATCGCTATGAGTGATAGCATTCGCAACGCCCAACAGCACGGAGTTGATGATCTGCGTTTGAACGAGAGTGACCTTGAAGTGATCGAGACCGAACACCAAAGCGCCTGTGCCACGGTGTTGATGATCGATATCAGCCATAGCATGATCCTTTACGGTGAGGACCGCATTACACCGGCGAAAAAGGTGGCAATGGCGTTGGCGGAATTGATCCGCAGACGATATCCGAAAGACACGTTGGACATTGTCGTGTTCGGCAACGATGCATGGCAAGTGAGTTTGAAAGACCTGCCGTATTTGCAAGTTGGCCCGTTCCATACCAACACCGTTGCCGGGCTTGAATTGGCCATGGATATTCTGCGTCGCCGAAAACTTCGCAACCGGAGGATCGTGATGATCACCGACGGCAAACCCAGTTGCATCAAGCGCAACGGCGAATATTACATGAACAGTTTCGGGCTGGACGATTACATCGTTGCGCGAACGCTGGATGCTGCAGTACGGGCGCGTAAAGCCAAGATCCCGATCACCACGTTCATGATCGCACAGGACAATTACCTACAACGTTTCATCGAGAAATTCACGGAAGCCAACCAAGGACGTGCATTCTATACCGGATTGCAAGGGTTAGCGGATATGGTTTTTCGAGATCATACAACGAACCGTAAGGCGTCGTAGAAAAAATGAAAAATGGATACTGTAGCGTCGATCCCATCGGGTCGACCAATACAGGATCCTAGGGAAAACTAGTGAAAACGCATCATCCGATCTGCGGATCGGAACAATAGACGAGAAGAACAAAAATGAACAGACCAACATCATTATCGGAACTGATCAAAAGCGGCTATAAAAGTCGTTCGGTAAAGGAAGAACTGCGTTCGAATTTGATCGCACGGATCCAGAAAAAGCAACCGTTGTTCGAAGGCATACACGGGTATGAGGATACCGTTGTACCTGCGTTGGAACGTGCTATTCTGGCCGGACACAGTATCAATCTATTGGGTCTGCGCGGACAAGCGAAAACACGCATGGCCCGTTCGCTCGTGCAACTGCTTTACGAATGGATGCCGATAGTGGAAGGAAGCGAGATCAACGATGATCCATTGGCGCCGATCTCTCGCTATGCAAAAGAATTGATCGCTGAGAAAGGTGATGCAACACCGATCGTTTGGGTGCATCGCGATCAACGTTACACGGAGAAATTGGCTACACCGGATGTTACAGTCGCGGACCTTATCGGCGACAGCGATCCGATCAAAGCTGCGAACCTGAAATTGGATTACAGCGATGAACGCGTGATCCACTTCGGACTGATCCCACGGAGTCACCGTGGTATTTTCGTGATCAATGAATTACCCGATCTGCAGCCACGGATCCAAGTTGCGTTGTTCAATATTCTGCAAGAAGGTGATGTGCAGATCCGCGGATTCAAACTGCGACTGCCGCTCGATATCCAATTCGTCTTCACTGCGAATCCTGAGGACTACACCAACCGCGGTGCGATCATTACACCGCTGAAGGATCGTATCCAGAGCCAGATCCTTACGCATTACCCGTCTTCCATCGAACTGGGGATGAAGATCACTTCGCAGGAAGTTCGTTCACCTAAGGAACAGACCATGCGCGTAAAAGTGCCGGACCTGATCCGTGTGCTTGTGGAACGCATTGCCATGGAGGCACGCAAAAGTGAATTCGTTGATCCGAAAAGCGGCGTGAGCGCGCGTTTGACCATCAGTGCGTTGGAGAGTGTGATCAGTGCTGCGGAATTACGCGCATTACGCAACGGCGAGGACCGCACGGTTGCGCGCATTACTGATCTGTTCGCGATCATACCAGCCGTTACGGGGAAGATCGAACTGGTGTATGAAGGCGAACAAGAAGGACCCGAGAAAGTGGCACAACATTTATTGGATGTCGCGCTTCGCAATGTGTTCAAGGAATTATTCCCCGATCCGGACAAGTCGCGCAAACTGGGTCGATCCGCCACAGCACCGAATGCGACCAAGCGTGATATTTATTCGGATATCATCGCGTGGTTCGATGAAAACCGGATCGATATCGCCCTAACGGCAAGGAACCAGGTCTACCAAGCAGGATTGAGGAATGTTCCAGGTCTGGATCGATTGGTGCAGGAACGCCATCCGTATCTAGAGGCAGATGAAGTGCCGTTATGGATGGAATTCGTGCTACATGGGCTTGCTGAATTCAGCCGCATCGGTCGCAGTTCCATGGTGCGTTCCGTGAAGTTCGGTGATGTCCTTGGTAGTGTTTTGGGAGGTGGTGTGGACGAAGAAGAGGAGGACGAAGGTTAGGCGATCACTCCTCCATAAAATCCAGATCCATATCGAAGGTCTCGTGTACACGGGAGGTGGCCCAGAATGCTGCACCGATGCACACCAGCCCGACGACCAAAGCGCTCGTGATATTGCCGACCGGAACCGCTAAGAATTTGAACGCATTCGTGATGGGCAATACCGACCCACGCACGAAATTGGGTGTTGATGTGGCTACCGTACTGCGAATGTTGGTGCCGAATTGTTCGCTGGCGACCGTTACGAAAATGACCCAGTAGCCGGTTGCCATTCCGAGCGCTAAACACACCCAGTTGTATGTTGCAATGGTTACACCGTGCATACCGTACAGGAAGTAAAGCGTTAAGATCAAATTAGCAGTGAGGTATCCGAAGATCACCTTCTTCCGACTCCGCATTACTTGGCTCAACAATGCACTTAGAAGATCACCAAGGCTTAGACCGATATAAGCGTAGCGAATTGCAGTTCCATTGATCCGCTTCAGATCCAATTCGTTCAAGGCGCTGGTATCAATTTTTAATTGCGGTACGAACACATCCTGGCTCAAATTCACCAGAACGCCGATCACATACCACACCGGAACGCCGATCAAGATGCAACCGAGGTAACGCAGAAAGCGATCCCGGTTGTTGAAAAGCATCAGGATGTCTCCCCTTTTGATCGAGTTCTTTTTCACTTTGGTGAATAGTCCACTTTCAAAGGCTCCGACGCGCATTATAAGCAATGCTAGTCCCATCATGCCACCCACGAGATACGCTACTTGCCAATCCATGAGACCATGGCCGGTTATGCTTTCCCAGATCGCTCCGAACCTCTGGCCTTGTCGAACTACTTCATCTGCGAATACGGCACCCAATGCACCGAACACCACAACGATCATGGCACCATAACCCCGCTTGCCTTTGGGCATGGTCTCTGCGATCAACGTAATACCAGCACCCAACTCGCCAGCAAGCCCAACGCCCGCAATGAAACGAACGATAGCATAGGTGGTGATGTCATACGTAAAGGCATTCACGATATTCGCAATGGAGTAGAGTAGGATACTTCCGAACAACACAGTGATCCTACCTTTTTTATCGCCCCAAATTCCCCAAAGCACACCGCCGACGAGCATGCCAAGCATCTGGTAATTGAAGAGGGAGATACCCACATCGGTAATTCGTGGATCGCCAACTCCCAAGATAAATTCCAAACTCTCGCGCTTCACCACATTGAAAAGCACCAGATCGTAGATATCAACGAAATAGCCCATAGCGGCTACGGCGATCAAGAGGCCGGTGCGACGATCTGCGAACATATCAAGCAAGTATCTCAGCAATGTTCTTGCTGATCATTTCACTTAACCGGTTCATGGGCAGATCATTCGTGTCCTTACCGAAAGGGTCTTCGATCTCCTCCGCAATGATCTCCAAACTTGCCATTACATAGAAGATGAAGACCACAACAGGAATAGCGATATAGCCTAGCGAGAACACAAAACCGAATGGCAAAGTGAATACATAGATCACAATGAATTTCTTAATGAAGCTGCTGTATGAATAAGGGATCGGTGTGTTCTTGATGCGCTCGCATGCACCGCAGATATCGAGGTATTGTGATAGGTCCGTGTTCAACGCGATGAGTTGTTCGCCACTGATGGATCTGTCCTTGTACAAGCGCATGATCCGTTGTTGCATCAACGTAACGATCTGCGTTGGAATATGCTTGCTCCGATCCATTTCGGGCACTTCCGGATGGGGCTCTATGTCCAGCTCCAGCCTTGTTTTTTCCATTAACAAATGATGCCGAAGCTCATAGGCGAATTGCGGTATCAGGCGCAAGAACAACGCTCGTGAATTTTCATCTTCCGCTGGCAAGTAAGTGGCCACTTTTACAGCAGTATTGCGACTTACATTGACGAGTTGTCCCCAAAGTTTACGGCCTTCCCACCATCGATCGTATGCTGTGTTCGTTCTGAATACAAGAAGCATACTGATGGCAAAACCCAACAAGCTGTGCATCACAGGAAGGTTGTTCACGAAACTGGTCTTATCGATCTTCAGGTAATTTACTTCCCAGTAACCTATAGCCCAAGTGAATAGACCAACCAAGATCAACCAGAAGAACAACTTGCGCACGGTATCCGACTTGTGCAAGGCAAGCGCTCTGAACCAATTCCGGGAATCGTATGTGATCATGTATGCAAAAGAACTATTCGTAATGTTTGCGTAACATCCGCATGAACATCCGAGCAGGCATGATCTTCTTCAACTGTACACTGAACTTTTGAATGCCTTGAGCTACACGGTAAACGGTCTTTGGTCTTGATGACGAAATGATCTTCAACACAACTTGAGCCAACTCATCCGGATCACGGCTGTAATGCATGCTACCACCGAGTATTTCCATGGCTTTTTCGTAGCCCGGTTTATTGGCTTCGCTGATCACCTCCGGCTTCAACCTGCTTGTTGCAATGTTGGTATTGAACTCGCCGGGTTGCACCGTGACCACATCGATCCCGAAGCGATCCACTTCGGTACTCAGCGATTCGCTATACCGATCCAATGCCGCTTTGCTTGCGCTATAGAAAGAACGATAAGGCAACCCGAAATTTGCAGCGATGCTACTGATGTTGATGATCAGGCCTTTTTTCTTTTCGCGCATGAACGGCAATACGGCACGGCAGACACGGTGCGGCCCTAGGACGTTGGTATCGAAAAGCGTCTTGGCAAGTTCGGGTGTTATATCCTCCGCAGGTCCTTGTATACCAAGCCCAGCATTGTTCACCACCACATCAATGCGACCTTCTTGCGCAACTACCGTGCGAATGGCTTGTACGACGCTGGTTTCATCGGTAACATCCATAGTGAGCATCCGGAAACCGGCTTCCGTATCGCCATTGCTTTTGCGCGATGTGCCGTAAACAACATGACCGGCAGCGGCCAAGCGTGTGCAAATGCTCTTACCCAACCCACTGGAGCCACCAGTAACCAGAATCACTTTAACAAATTCGGACATGGCCGAAAGGTATGTCTCAGAGGAGAAAGTAGGTTGGGTGGAAGCGGTCTGACCTGACCGACCCATAGTGGCGTAAGATCATCGACGAAGTGTAGCGACCACCAAAAAAAACAGGGCAAAAAAAGTGGGACAAGCTACCTGCATCGCTCCGCTACAACCGTTTACCCTTGCTGCCTTCCAGCCCTGGGGGATTCAACGGGAGCTGGTCGTACAGGACTTGTCCCGGCGCAAAGGTAAGGGTTCAGCGATTGTGTTCAATGGGTGAATTCAACACAGATGTTTTTTACCAGCAATGAATCATTGTGCTAAAATTTAGATGGATGCTCGATGCGTTACGTACTCTGCCGCAGGTGAGCAAGCAATCGCACAGAACAGCAAGACCAAATCTGTTGGCAGCATATGAGTAGTGCGAAGTAGCGTTGCACATCCTCGGTGGATGTTAGTCTTTCACACACCGGCATGAATGGCCATAGCCCGGTTGGTCGCTGCCCATATCGTGGTGGTAACGAAGTACACCAGTATTGTCATTGCGTAATTGCCGTATCCATCCTTCGAACACCGCCGGTGTGGAGGTCCAGAACGTAGCAATGGAACCCATACCAGCATAGCTTGAGCCTGGCATTGCGCGTTGACCCGACGCCAAGGCTGAAAATCCGCTGGAATTAGTGACACCAGCGTTCGGGTCTGCCCAAGTGGCAAAGTCCTTCAATTTACCACCCACATTCTGGCTGGACCCGCGCACCGCACCGTAACCACCGGGAGCAAGTGAATCCAGCTGAGAGATCGGCATGCCGAGGTAAAGCTCCAATTGCGCCCATTCCGTATCGGTAGGTACGTGCCAACCCTGTGGGCAAATACCACGGGCATCGTTCACCGCTCCATAGCCATAAAGAAACCCATGTTCAATAATTGTTGGTAGCGCGTTACCGTAAAGGCAATAGGCGTTGCTGCCGGGTAGGCTCCAATCGGTTGCTTCAGGCATGTACGGGATGCTATCGCCATTGCGGTATTTCCGTACGCGCAGGTTCTCAGCCATCCATGTTTGTCCGCCGATCACCACCGTATCGTATGCGTTGCCTTCAACATCCACCAAGCCTAGTTGGGGCGTTGGTGTGGGTTGGGGTTGTGGTTCCTCTTCTTTGTCCTTTTTGCAGGAGGTAATGAGCAAGAGGGCAACTGCTAGGTATGGCGCAAAGCGTATCATCGTTCTCGATAGTTTCATTGGATCAGTCTTTCACGCAACGACAGGAGTATCCGGCACCGGGCGCATCGCTGCTCTGTGCCGGGGAACGGCGGATCACGCCCGCTGAACCATCCCAGATCGACCTATACCAATCGGAACTACCTCCGGGTGTCCAATAGAATGCACTAGCGTAAGTAATGAAACCATTTTGCTGTGCATTGCGCGCCCTAGCTGGCAGTAAGCTCATTCCGGAACTGTTTGTCACGCTGTCCAAAGTGGGCCAAAATTGAAGGGCTTTGAGCTTTCCGGCTACGTTCGCAGCTAATCCCCGATAGCCGTAACTAGGGTAGCTGTTCATTGTCACTTCGGCAGGGTCCATGCCCAGCGCCAGCTCCAGTATGCCCCAGTCCGCGTCGGTGCCGGGATGCCATCCGACCGGGCAGAGTCCGCGGATATCGTTGAACGCTCTATAATTGTAAAGCAGGCCATAAATGCTTTTGTTACCCATGTCATTATCCAACACTGTACTCTGCGGGTTGGAGTTGTTCCAGTTTGCATTGCTTGTATCGAACAGGATCGTATCCCCGTTGTTGAACCGGGTTACTTGAAGGTTCTCCGTGAACCAGGTGAGACCCGCAATTGTGAGTGTGTCATAGTAGTTGCCGTCAATGTCTACTATGCCTGTTTGGGGCACAGGTGGGGGCTGGGGTTGTGGTTCATCTTCTTTGTCCTTTTTGCAAGCGACAAGGACGAGGAGCGCAGCACAAGTTATCAGTAGTTCAGGTCGCATAGGTTGTTGGTTATTGATTGTTTTACAGGGTGTCTATGGGGTTGGATGCCGGCTGTGCCACAGGAGATAATAGATGCAAGGGATCAGTCCCGCACACAGCGACAGGAGAATCCGTCGGTCAACTGGGACTCGTAACGGAAAATACCTGGATTATCGTGGCCCATGAACCGGGTCCAAGCACTAGACGGGTTAGCTGATGTCGAAGTCCAAAAGTGTCCTTGAATACCGATCTGGATATACCAATCAACGCTTGTGCTGTATCTGAATCCTCCTGGTAGCGCGGTGAACCCCGAACTGTTGTTCGCTCCGGTGTTCGGGCTGCTCCAGAGCTGTGTGGATTTAAGCTTGCCACCTACATTTTGGGCGAGGCCGCGGAATCCGGTCATTGTAGACTCGGTTCCGAGCATCCCATTGGCGATCTCCAACATTATCCAGTCATTATCGGTGGCCACATGCCAACCGCTTGGGCAGAGCCCACGTGCATCAGCCACCGCGTAACCATTGTATAGTTTACCATAAGTGCTGTTGTTACTGCTGGCATCGTCATAGTAGGCGTATGCTCCAATGGAGGTTCCTTGCCAATCCGCCCAATCCAATCCTGTTACGATCGAGTCACCATTGCGGTATTTGCTTACGCGCAGGTTCTGTTTCATCCAAGTGTTGCCGCCGGCCACAAGGGTGTCGTAGGTGTTCCCATCTATGTCTTGGATACCTTGCGCCGTTGGAGACGGGGATGAGGGTGCTGGTGTGGGGGAAGCCTTTTCCTTTTTGCAGGCGAAAAGAAGAACTGGCACAAGTAGAATGAAGAAAATTCGAGCTGTCATGTCCGTGATGATGTTTGAATGCTTTTTGTGACCGGGAAAGCGTACTCCCTCCTTGGGGCTAATCAGGTTATTTGGTAACTTGTATGCTCATCTTGCCATTCGGGCTACTGAAAACGAGCAGGTAATTGCCGGATGCGAGGTCTGTAGGCATGCTGATAGATTGCGTATGGTCACCGGCGGGCATAAGGGTGCCATTGAGGTAGGTCGTAAGCAGAGAACCCTTTGTGTCATGCAGCGCGATATTCAATAACTCAGGACGGCGCAATGAATAACTTAACGTTGTGGGCCCTGAAATCGGGTTGGGGTAAACCAAGACTTCTTGTTCAACGAGAGATAGTTCGAGTATACCGACCACGCCGGGAAGGAACCGTGACACCATAACGATATCTTCAGAAGGTAGGTTGAGATCTGACTCTCCAGCTAGAATGATCCGGTTTAGATCATCAATGGCGAGACCAAATGCCGCATCCCGATCATCGACGGTTGCTACTGCACATCCGTTAATGCCAAAATCACTATCCAAGTTACCTGACGGAAAAAAACGGCAGACCAATTGAGCCCAATGATTATTTGCATCATCTCGAGTTCCTGCTACAAGAATTTTGTTGTCCGATTGAACCTTAACATTGGCGAATTTGATACCTCCGTTCACGTAGTCCATCTCGATGAATCCATTCGTTCCAAATCCGGTATCAAAAGTCCCATTCGCATTCAAACGCGCCACGAAACCACTGTGTGAAACGGCACCCTCAATTTCCCCCGCTAACAAATACTTGCCATCTGACTGGATCTGAATTGATTTGCAAGAGAAACTACGTTGAGGATCAGACCAAAGAAACCGACCATTGGTTCCGAAGGTCGGGTCCAAGACCCCGTCATCATCATAGCGGACTACGGCAATCTCTGTTAGTAGGTTAGCATATGCCCATCCAGCGGCGATCAATTTTCCGTCTTGGTGCACGGCAATGTCCTCTATACCTGCAGTGTAACCATTAAACCCTGTGATCGCTGCGCCGAAGGTGCCATAATTAATATTCGGAGTACCATTGGAATTCAACTTCATCACGACGAATTCGCGGTCGGATACATGATCCCAAATGTTTCCTCCGACATAGATATCATCTTCCGTATCGATTGCAACACAGGTTGCTACTGAAGCAAACGAACCAGGGCTGAGTTGTAATGAGCCACCGTTGATGAACGATGGGGAGTAAACACCTGTGGAACTCAAGGCAACAACGTTCATTAACTCTCCGGTTGGAATGGTGATGTTGGAAGTACCGACCGCGATGATGGTCCCATCGGATTGTAGGGCGATATCCTGCCCATCGGAGTATTGTTCTCCATATTCGAATCGACCATCGACGGAGAACGTGTTATCCAAAATGCCGGATTCGTTAAACCTAATTACGTACATGGTGGATCCGAACTGCCCAGGCGCCTTGTTCTTCCCTATTGCTACTATCCTGTTGTTCGCATCAGTTACCACCGACTTCAAGGATGAAACGTGGCCGACTATTGCAGGCGTCGCAATACCGTCTTGCGAGAATGATGGATCGAGTTCCCCGGTCTGCGCGATACCGAGTCCGGGAAATGTCAAAAGTGCCAATACGCTCCATACGGAACCTAGTATATGTGGGGGAAGGCAAGAGCGATTTGATGTCTTCTTCATTGTGGTTGTGGATTGGACTTAAAGTTTGATGTTGAGAGTGATTCGATCCTTTAGTTTGCTAACACTACACTTATGGTGCGAGCTTCTTGCGTGGTTACAACAGTGTACATTCCTAGGTGCATGAGCACAAGAACTATCCGGTATGTATGGGAACTCTTCAGGAGTTGGAGCATGTGGTGAGGATTGAAAGTGAAGTAATAGTGGTACTTAAGTGATTATGCAGATATCATTCCCAAAACTAGATCGCAGTATGATCCCGCAGCATATAACTTTAGTTATAGTCGTTCTTGCTGAAACCATCAATGCATCAAAACAAGAAAAACATCCGGAAAACCCAAAGCACCAATGCCTAGCGTGAACGTATTCTCGCACAACTGGCAAGGTCCGGTTCATAAGTGGGGGAGTGCTTTTGGTGAATTTCATTGTAGATCATTCTATGCTTTAGGAAGAGGTTTTCCAACGGTCCCTGATCGCGGCTAATGCCGATCGGCTTTCGGTTCAGTTGGCATATCTCTACCATTGACTACTCGACTTTCAAATAGTGGCGAACTTGAGCTTGGGCAAATTGCTCGCCCCCATTCTTCGGCTTTCGATCGAGTATGCCTGGTTCGATCTTCAGTATGCGCTCGTAATAGGGCTTATAGTCCCGTGCAGGTTCCTCGTTGAATTGGAGCATGGCCACGGCCATCGGACCCTCGATCCGATCAGGGAAGGTCTCCATCATCCAATCGCCTAACTGGAACGCGCGCTCGGTCAGCTCCTTACGATCGACCGGATCGCTGTGATACAACCAGGTCGCACATAAAGTGAACAGCACATCTGGAGTATATACCGGTTCGCCGGGGCGATCCAAGGCGCTGAGGAACGCGATGAATTCTTCGATCGAGAAGTCTTGGTAGGCGACTTGCAGATAGTCGTCGATGTAGTGATAGTTCGTATCGATCAATGTGGCTTCGCAGTGCAAAAACACTTGTGCAGCACTGTCAGGCCCTACCGATAGCATCCATTTCACGAATTGTGTGGGCGTTGGACATGTAGTTGCAGAATGCACATAAACTTCGTTATGCGCAAGGACTTCCCCAGGTGCTACGTACTGATACCACCAACCACTTCTGTTCTCAATATCTTTTGGGGTGAGCGCTTGACCCCGACCCGTCGCGTGAAGGATGAACTTCAGGACCGACTCGCAAAGCAGGGGATAATTTGATGCGGCAAGTATGCGTTCCTTGGGTTCCTTTATTAGATCGGTGCTCAAGGCCGTGCATGCTGCACCCAGCGATGTGAATTGATCATGCTCCATGCCCTCCACCGTAATGTAGGTGCGCGCTGCTGAGGTGAAACGGTCCAGTAAATAGAACTCCGCACCCGTCTGTGCCGCGCAATAGATCGGAAAGTCGAAGAGGCTCTTCTTTTCGTCCGTGAAAGGGCTGTCTTTCTTTCCGACGAAGTCGTACATCGCTCGGGCCAAGTCATTATCCAACAGCACCAAACTGTTCACATCCCGGTTGCCTTGGGCCACGTAGCAAGGAATATAGTTGGCTCCATAACTATGCCCCATAAGCACGACCTGATCGGATGAGTTCGGTGCATAGTCTGTGCGATGGCGTATTAGGAAACCGATGTCGCCAACAGTAGCGTCCAAGTCACCTACACCAACTTCACTCCCACTGTCGTTATCCTGAAAAGCGCTTGACACGCAGACCATGCCATGTGAAGCCAAGTACTCCAGCAGCATCCAGGATTCATCAATCGTTCCGCCCAGCCCTTGATGGTAGATGACCAAGGGATGGTCGCCCATCATCGGGTTTGCATTCCGGTAGCTGGATGTTTGCTTGTCCCAGTAGGCGGCTTGGAGTTGCTCGCGCTGGTCATCGAGCAGGCCGGTGTCCGCTTTCAAATTCTCGAGGTCGAGGTACTGATCTGCACAGTACCACTTGCTGAACGTGGTGGAATACTCCTTTAGCGTATCGATGAATGACACAATGGTATCGTTGGTAGGAAATTCGAACAATTCACGAACGCGTATTGGCAGATCGTTCGGGGCGGCTGTGGGATACCACACGTTCACCAGTATCGGTCGGCCCACCGATGGTTTCGCGGCGAGCGTGGTGTCGCCCATGTTCAGATCATACGTACGGCTCGTATCGAACAACACCATGCTCTTGAAGCCGACAGCGAGCGGTCCGTGATCGAGTGCTGAAAGCAATTCAGGCGCGGATGGATCTTGGTCAGGTACCTGTCCGAAGAGCATCGCCGGAGCCGAGCAGAGTGCGAATAGCAGCAGTAGGGCAGGACAGGCTCGGAATGGTTTTGGTTCTAGTTGCATGACTTCATAGTTGAGGTGGTGCTGTGCAAATCGAGCAGTGAACTTCGGTTCATGGTTTGGATCCTGCATTGAATGAGCACGTTCGTGGAATTAGACCATGAATGTGCAGTACTTCTCGTGTTCATTCGTTCCAAGGTTCGTAAGAGGATAGCTTCTTTCTTTTCGATCAAGACAAATGGAAGGCTTCTATGCTTATTGCACAATACCGGAAAACCGTGATTTTTTCATTGCCTGCCCCCTTCCGTGAATAACCATAACAGCGAATTAGGATCAGGAACAGGTACATCCGAAACACCAACGCACAAGGTGTACGGAAATGAGCACAAGTGGGAGGCTCTGGAACACAAGTGGTTGCTCGAGTGCCTTGCGAATTGCCTCTTTGACGATCACACTTTAGAAAGCCGGTCCATCAGGTCCTGCTTCTTGCGCTTGCTCACGGATAGGCTCGCGCCATCTGCCATAACCACCTCGCCACCTTCGCCGCGCACATACTTGATGATGTGTTTCACGGCCACAAAGTGTGAATGGTGAATGCGCACAAAATCATCCTGTGGAAGCAGGTCTTCCAATTGCCCTAGATTCCGGCTGATCACGACCGGCTTACGGTTCAGTTGTGCTATAGTGGTATAATGTCCATCTCCAAGGCAGTATAGGATATCGCACACATCAGCCATTACCAATCCGTCCATGGTAGGTAAGGCTAGCCGTTTTTGAGCTGCTTGTTTTTGGGCGAAATTCCGCTGTAGGGAGAGGAACTGTAGGGGCGTTTGCTCAGCCCGTGCAGAATCCATGGCCTTGTGGATCGCCGTAGCAAGCTCGACAGGGTCTATCGGCTTCAATAGGAAATCCAAGGCACTGAAGCGTATGGCCTTCACGGCGTAACCCACATGGGCTGTGGTGAAGATGACATAGGGGCGTTTTTCACCGAGCGCCTCCAGTAGTTCGAATCCGGTCGTGGTCCCAAGTTCAACATCGAGGAACATGATGTCCGGAGCCACTCTGGAAATAAGGTCAAGGCCGCTGCTCACGCCATCAGCTGAACCCAGTAACCGGAGATCGGAATGGTTGGTTTTGAGCAAACTGGATAAGGCCTTTTGGGCGTCTTCCTCGTCATCGATAATGACGGCGCTTAGGCTCATGCTCGAATGCTATGATTTCAATTGGCGAGCAATATAGTGGAGAAACCGATCCCAAGAACTGATGATCAATCGTCCAACCGCAGCGGTAGCAGAAGTTCTACGCGGGTACCCTGCGCCACATCCATATAACGGAAGCCGGCAGAGCGACCATGTTTTTTCCCGACCAGATCAAGCCGGGCCTGGGTTATGGCCGTTCCCAAGGATTGCTTTCTACGCGTGGTATCAGCCGCTATTGCCTTGTCCGCGCTCTTTCCTCGGCCTATTCCATCGTCTTCTATTATCATAAGTAGGTTTTGCCCCTGTTTGGAAAGATGAATAGTGAGATGGCCTTTGTCTTCTTTCTGCGCCAAACCATGCCATATGGCATTTTCCACGAAGGGTTGAGAGACCAAAGGTGGTACCAGCACCATTTCAGGATCAAGGCTTGGATCAACGATCACTTGGTAATCGAATCGTTCCTTGCAACGGATGCGTTCCAAATGGAGGTAAAGGTCCAATGCTTCAAGGTCATCCTTCAATGGCACTTCACTGTGACGTGAGTTCTCCAATACCAACCGCATCAAGCGGGCGAAACGTGCAAGAAACGATACTGCCGCGTTGGTCGCATTCTCCTGTACAAAGGCACTGATGGAGTTCAATGCGTTGAAGATGAAATGCGGGTTCATCTGGCTCCGTAATGCTTGGATCTCCAGTTCCGCCGAATCCCGTTCGTACCGAGCTTTCCTCCGACGGCGATCACTTATCGTAAACGCCGAAATGCCACCGACCAACAATACGCCTCCACCACCTAAGCCCCATGCGCGGTTCCGGTTGCGGTCAGCGCGTAAACGCTCGATCATGCGTTCATTTTCCATCTGGGCGAGTTCGGTGCGGTGCTCCAAGCTGTCGGTCAACATTTCCATTCGAAAAGCCGACCGCACATTGGCCCGCGCCACCTCCACACGGTCTTCCTCCTTCTGCAAGCTATCGCGCATACGTACATGGAGTTCGTACGCCGGCAGGGCGAGGGCGGCATTGCCCAACGCTTTGTACGCATCATAGACCAAGTGGGCGCTCTCCATCATCTCCCAGGGCAGCGATGCGGACCTGGCTATTGCTAAACTACGCTGCCCATGCGCTAAAGCTTCTGCGGGTTTCCCCATTCTCAGAGCCATGCTTCCTAAACCGCGGTTCACCATCGCAAGGAGGTCAGCGTCACCTATTGTTCTGGCCAATTCGTTTGCTCGATCGTACTCGATGGAAGCCTGGCCGTAATCCTTTTTTAGAGCGCGGACGATCCCTAAGTTGTACAGTGCGATGCACTTGTTGCGTTCACGCCCTGGTGCTTCGTTGAACAAGGTGGCTGTTTGGTACATTTCCAACGCAAGGGTAGTATCGCCGCTCTCCCGCAACAACCCGGCGTAGTTGATCAGCGTTGCGCCTTGGGATGCTGTATCTCCTATGGCCCTGCCCAATTCTAGTGATCGTTCAAAGTGGATCTTGGCCTCAGCATTCTCACCGAGTTCATGCAGTATGTTCCCAACGTTGCTATGCCCAATTGCTGAACGCCGGGCATCACCGCGTTTTTCCATGATCTTCAATGATCGCTTGAAATGATCCAAGGCTCTGGGATAGTCTCCGGTCTCCTGCAAGGAAGCTCCTTGGGCATTCAGGGCCCACGCCTCGTACTTCGTATTTCCTTTCCTCCTTGCCAGATCCAGGACCAACCCCGCCAATACATAGGCCGTATCGGGTTTGTTGAACATGTAGTGATCGAAGGTGATGTAATCCATTGCCTGCATCCGTGCAGTATCCGGTAGACTTTCATCATACCAAACACGCCACAGGGAGTCCAGTTCCTGCGCTTTTGTGTTCCAGGAAGGCCCAAGGCCGGCGCATATCATTAGCAGGATCAACAACCGCAACATGTTCGGTGAATTTTCCGAAATATACGGGTATGGATAACCTCAATTCGTGATCAGGGACAGAATAGAAAGAACGGACAAAGTGGTGGCGAAGGGGTCTTTGTGGAAAGGTATTCCGCTATCAAAAGCCACCATCATCAGCAAGCAGTGTTACATGCGACATTCCAGCAGTGGTGGGCATTTGCTCACCTGCTACCCGGTATTGGCACACATACACACCCGTCGGTGCTTGTTGTCCATCGGCCAAACGACCATCCCATTGTGCACTTGTGCCGCTAGCTTCGAAAACGATGGAACCCCAGCGATCGAAGATGACGAACTCCAATAAGGACATATCGTGTCCAACAGGTCCGAAACTATCGTTAATGCCATCGCCATTTGGGGTGAATGCGTTCGGGAAGTAGACGTGAGCCATTGGCTTAAAGTGAACGGTGTCCGTGGCTATGCATCCGATCGACGTAGTGATCGTGAGTTCCACGATGTGGTTTTCGAGATCCATATAGCTGTGTGTTGGAGCATTACTTGTTGACCATGCGCCATCGCCAAAGTCCCAATCGTAGGTGGCAACCAGCGGTGAACTGCTAGCCGTGAAGGACCATTCATCCGCACCTACATTGATGGCGTAGATATCCGTAACAGGCCGCTCGATCTGCACCAGCATGGAAGCACTGGCCTCGTATCCGCACTGGTCGGTCACTTCCACTGTATACTGTGTAGCATCATTGGGCGAAACGGTGATGTTACCGTTGTTGGTCTGTAGGTCTGCCCATAGGAAGGTATGTACACCGGAACCACCTGTAACTAAGGCAGATAGCTCCGTTGATGCATCCGCGCAGATCGTACCTGCACCTGAGATCGAGACCACCATTGGGGCATGAACCGGCACCAAGGTGTTGATTGTTGCTTGGCCGATGCTACCGCAAACATCCGTGGCCGTAACAGTATAGGACATGTCCGATGTGACCAACACTGTGAAGAGGCTGTCGGTTGAAAGTGCGTTGCCTTGTGCATCGGACCAACTGTACGCGTAAGGGGGAAGACCGCCGGTGACCTGTTCCACAGCGATCGTGGTGGCATCACCTCCGCAGAAAACGGTGGTATCCGCACTGGTCACCAATGCGAGTGGGGCATATTGCACCATGCTCACCAAGAAGGAATCCACCACCGTAAGACCGCATTGGTCCGTAGCCGAGAATACATGGTACTGTGGTGTTGTCGTGACGATCGGCACTACGCCTTGCTGCGTACCCACCAAACTGTCGTTCACTGTCCACTGGTAAGAATATGTACCTGGGCCCATGCCCGAAAGAGTAGGTACCACAGTTCCGGAGAAGTTGCAAGGAAGTGTAATGTCTTGGGGCATAGCCACCACCATTGGCTGAGGAGTAATGAGGATTGAGTCCGTTGCGGTTGCACCACAGGCATCGGTCAGGTGCAGTGTGTAGGTATGTGCGCTATCGGCAACCACAGTGAGCATGTTCGCAGCTGAAATGATGTTCCCACCGGTCTCCCAAGCGTAAGTGTATGGTGCCACACCGGGTGTTTGAATGAACGGCATGAGGTTGTTGCTCCCCAAGCATGCTGTGTTCGGGCTGGCTGCATTGATGTTCACAACAGGTGCCGGGCTGGCGAAGGTGCCACCTTGCAGAAAGATGGCTGAGTCATAGATGGAATCTCCGGCATCACCAATGGCGATCTTGATCCGGTACTGCTGGCCGCACTGCACCTGCGCTGAGGCTGTCAGTACCACAGTGCTCCCATTGTACCGCATTACGGTGTTGTCGGGGTTGTTGTCATTGCCATTGCCCACATAGTACACGCTATTGGCCTGCCAATTGGGGTCGATATTCGCGCAGTTTGCAATTGCTGCCTGTGAAGCGGGATCGGTTCCTATCTGCCCATTGTTCACGGAATTGATCGTTACCGGAACATTGGTCCCTGGTAATACGGCCAAGTTGCGTGCGTTGTTGGAGAATGGCCCAGTGATGCCTGGCCCACTGAGAAAGAAACCGAACGCATCATTGAAGGCGCCGCACACAAACCCCGGGTATTCCTCTGATGCAAATACGAATCGGAAGCTGATCGTGTTTCCCGTAGGCACGAAGGAGAAGTCGAGTATGGCAGCATCCCTTATAGCGGTCCCACCGGTCAATATCATAAGGTCGGGGTCATTGTTTATACCACCCACGGCTGGATCGTTCCCTTGAAGGTTCGCCCCGGCTATGTCGGCATTGTTCGGTCCAACTGCTCTTGTCGCAATGCCAGTAGACAGAATAACACCTTGTGTTATGCCCACATTCGAATTCGAGCTATTGAAGGATGCGAACTGCGGGTCCACTATGTTCGGCGCATTACCGCTGAAAGTAATGTTCGATGCCAATATGCCGTTCCCAAGCAAGACGTTCTGAACCAACTGCAAAGGTGTTTGCGATGGATCTACCGTAAGCTGGGCGTTCACTGTGAAAGACAGTAAGCAGGCGAGGATCAAAAGGTGGGTTTGAGTTTTCATGTTCGTTTTTGTTGGGTCAAAGAGACTGCCTCGGCTAAGTGATCCAATACCGGAATGCGCAATTGGCGGGTAGGTGGACACAAGTGGGAATGTCCATGGACCGGGCGCATCCGGTAAGGTCTCAGTCAGTTCCAAGACCTGTTCGATCATTTGGAGCATGCGAAAGTGTGCGTGTCGTGGTTATTAGTTCCTTGGCTCGGCGGAATGGTGGTTCCTACCTCGGCCATCACTACAAATGGAACACTTCGCCACCCGCTGCACAATACCGGAAAACCGTGAGTTCTAATGGCCAATGCCCTTGCTCAATGCAATGTCATTGGCGCACTATGCAAGACTTGTCAGCTCCTATGCCAGATGGTCTTGAACTGTCTTCAGCTCGATGCCGGAGAGGCCAACCGCATCCCTCGAGAACACGTCCCGTAGTGTCGGCCAGACATCCAAAGTCTTTATCGCTCACATCTTGAGCTTCGCGATCGGTGCCCTACCAGTTTATTTCAGCGCATCATGATCGTTTTCATCGAACGGTATGAGTTTGTCTGCACGGGGTCCTGATCAGTACTTGTGTACCTCCTAAGTTGATAAAGTGGCTTAACGTGGCCGCCGTAACCCGCACAACCCGTATCCTTGCAGTTCGTTGATCCGTGGATTAGCGAAGGAATTGATAGAAGCAGCATGCACAAAGAGTTCGAAGAAGATACCGCTACCATGGACGAGGCCAAAGAGGCCGCTGAACGATTGTCCTTTTATCCCATGATGTTCCAGGCTGCCATGGCCATGAATCGTTTGGGCGTATTGAAACATGTTGCCGATGCCAGGAAGGAAGGTGTGTCTTCTGAAGCGATCAGTAAAGCGTGTGGCATTTCGCAATATGGCGTTGAAACATTACTCGAAGCTGGTCTTAGCTTGGGTTTGGTGAAGTTGGTAAAGCCATATACCTATCGCTTGGCGAAAATGGGTGCGTTCTGGCTGAAGGATAAACAGACCATAGCGAATGCGGATTTTATCCATGACGTATGCTATAAAGGCACGTTCCATCTGGATGAAGCGATCAAGACCGAAGGACCTTCGGGTCTGAAAGAACTTGGTGATTGGCCCAATATCTACCACGGTTTATCGCAGCTTCCTGCGCAAGCAAAGGAGAGTTGGTTCAAGTTCGATCACCTTTATTCTGACCAAGCTTTTCCCTATGCGTTGGATGTGGTTTTCGATAGAAAACCAAAGACCATGTTGGACATTGGTGGCAATACCGGAAAATGGTCCCTGAAGTGCGTGAAGCACGATCCCGATGTACACATAACCATCGTCGACCTGCCAGGCCAGTGCGCCATGGCCCGAGAACGTATCGAAGAAGCCGGAATGACTGCTCGGATCAGTACCCACGAACAGAATGTGCTGGAACCGAACTACACGTTGCCAAAAGGTGTTGACGCGGTGTGGATGAGCCAATTCCTGGATTGCTTCAGCCCGGAGCAGATCGTTCACATTCTCTCCCACGGAAAAGAAGCGCTCTCACCAGATGGTCGGTTGTACATCCAAGAAACGTTCTGGGACCAACAGGATAATGCTACTGCTACGTATTGCTTGCATGGAACTTCGCTCTACTTCACGGCGTTGGCCAATGGCAACAGCAAGATGTATGATTCCAATCGAATGAAACAATACGTAGAGGAGGCCGGTCTTGTTGTCGAAGAAGTGGTCAATAAGGTCGGGTATTTCCACTCGATCATGGTCTGCAAACTTCCCGGATAGCCCATCTTTGTGGTATGGACCTTACCGTCATCGTCCCGCTACTGAACGAGCACGAATCGTTGCCGATACTTGCCGAACGCTTGCATGGTGTGATCGGTGCAATGGGGCTGCAGTACGAAGTGATCTTCGTGGATGATGGTAGTCGAGATGGGTCATGGGAAGTGATCCAAGGTCTTGCGAAAGCCGATCCACGTGTAAAGGGTATTCGTTTTGGACATAACTATGGTAAAAGTCCGGCGCTGAATGAGGGTTTCCGTGCAGCTAAGGGCAATGTGGTCATTACGATGGATGCCGATCTGCAGGACGATCCGGACGAGATCCCGGAGCTTTATCGCATGATCGTTGAGGACAACTTTGATCTCGTAAGTGGTTGGAAAAAGAAACGCTTCGACCCATTGACCAAGACCATCCCCACCAAATTCTTCAACTGGACCACACGCCGTGTGAGCGGTGTAATGTTGCACGATTTCAATTGCGGTTTGAAGGCTTACAAGAACGAAGTGGTGAAGAGCATCGAAGTGTTCGGTGAAATGCACCGTTACATCCCGTTCATTGCGAAAAAAGAAGGATTCCACAAGATCGGCGAGAAAGTGGTGAAACACCATCCACGCAAATACGGAAAGACCAAGTTCGGTTTCGATCGGTTCATCAATGGATTCTTGGATCTGCTCACGATCACCTTCGTATTCCGTTTTGGTAGTAAACCGATGCACTTTTTCGGTTCACTGGGCTCCTTGATGTTCGTTCTCGGTTTCGCAGCTACAACATGGGTCGTGGGCGAGAAGTTGTGGTTCAGTTACATGCTGCACACGCATGCACCGCGCGTTGCGGATAGCGGCTTGTTCTTTGTCGCTCTCACTGCCATGATCATTGGCGTGCAGCTCTTTACCATGGGCTTCGTTGCAGAATTGGTGCGGCGATATAGCCCGGAGCGCAATGTCTATAAGGTGAAGGAGCGCTTAGGCCTTTAGCTATACTGGTCGGTGCCATCCGGCGAACAGTTCCCATCTTTACCGCTGATGTCGTCCCGCACATTTCAATGGCTTTTGCTGCTCTTGCTTCTGCTGGCACTCTCCCGGCATGTGTGGTTGGCTACGTATGTTCATCCCTATGCGGATGACCTTAGTTACGCTACCGTGGGCATGCGCTCCGGCCTTATGGAACGGTTGGTGTTGGAATACAACCACTGGAACGGGCGCTATTTCAGCAATATCCTCGTACTGCGCAGCCCCATGGTATTGGGTTTTGAACGCGGATTGTTCTGGTATCGTTTGGTGCCGCTTGCCTTGATGTTGCTTACATGGCTCGGTGCGTATCGGTTGATCAGGGCGCTGTTCCGTGGACTGCTCACCAATGCAAATGCGCGTATTGCTGGGTTGATCTTCTTGTTGGTCTACCTCAATGCTATGCCCGATGCCAGCGAAGGGTTCTATTGGTATACCGGCGCGGTCAGCTATCAGTTCCCTAGCGCGTTGATCTTGATCCTCGCAGCGCATTGGGTCAACTACTTGCAAGAACCAAGTAAGCCTATGCCACTTATACGCTCACTGTTCATGGGGTTGCTTGTAGTCGTGATCGCGGGTTGTAGCGAATTGCATATGGCGGTGCTTACGGCCGGACATGCAGTGTTGTTATTGGTCCAGAGACTGCGCACTGGCCAATGGAACAAAACGGTGGTGCTGTTCTTCTTGCTTTCAGTGATCTGTGCGTTAGTTGTTGCACTTGCACCCGGAAATGCAGTGCGCGGCGATAATTTCCCAATGAAACATGATCTGGTACACACAGGTCTTTGGAGTACGCTGCAATCCGGTAGGTTCATTGCGATCTGGGTTCTTACGACCGTGTTGTTGCCATTCTCAGTCTTGTTCATTGGCTGGTTGCGCAGTGCTGCTGTTGGAGCCTCTTGGTTCGCAATGAACAAATGGTTGGCAGCGGCCTTGCCAGTATCGGCGGTTCTTTTGGCGATGGTACTTCCATATTGGTCAACAGGGTTATTGGGTCAATATCGTACGGTGAATACGGCTTTGCTGCTCTTCATACCGCTGTGGTTCGTTGCACTTGCGGTGTGGGATGCACAGGTTTTCAGGAAGCGATGGCCGATCCAGTTGGATCTGCGGGGAACACATTGTGCACTGTTGCTAGTAACGCTTTTGTTCTTTGTTTGGGGGAGGGATATGAGTGTGAGCTTGGACCTGTTCACCGGTTCAGCAGCGCAGTACGATCATGAAATGCTCGATCGTTCTGCACGGATCGAGCAAGCGGTTGAGAACGGGAATACTGAGCTGGTGCTACCGCCTGTCACGCAACCACGCAGTTTGGTGATCACACAACCTGGAGCAGATCCAGATCAGTGGATGAACAGATCACTAGCTGAATTCTTCGGCAATAAGGATCTGGAACTTCGCGTGAAACCTTCACGGTAGTTCATTCGAGTATTTAGTTCACTCGAACTGATTCTCCTTTATTGAAGACGCAAATAGAAAGAGTGATACGCGCCTTTCATTCACGTTCATCCACGTTAAGTAACGGTTGATCATCACCGCCGTTTGGCGGGCGCACGGAACGTCACGGTAGATCCACCACCTCAGGAAGTGGAGGTGCAGCAGGGGCGCCAATGAAGATCTCCTTCGCCAATCGTTCATCCTGCCCATAGATATCATTTCGGAAATTCAATCCACTTTCTACACCGACCCAAGCCGTGAAATAACCGATCGTTACCGGTCTTCGATCTTTCAAAACAACGTATTGCTCCTTGCCACTGTGCATGGCTTTATCGATCTTTTGAGATGTCCATGTCGTATCGTTGCGCAAGAGGTATTCAGCCAATTCTTTCGGCTTGCTCAGTCGAATGCAACCATGACTGAATGCACGTTGCTCGCGCGCAAATCCACCTTTGCTCGGTGTATCATGAAAGTAGATGCTGTAGCTATTCGGAAACAGGAACTTCACTAACCCCAACGCATTTCTTGCACCCGGTTTTTGACGGATGATCGGATTCGCATCGGAACCACCGATCCGTTCCATTCCTTTTTTCTTCAAGTAGTTCGGATCCTTGGCCATCGCCGGTAGGATCTCGCCTTGCACAATGCTCTTCGGCACGCCCCAGTACGGACTGAAAACGATCGTGCTCAACGTATCACTGAAGATCACGGTGCGCGTTGCGGTATTACCGACGACCACATCCATGTTCCAGGCCTCTTCGCCGTTCTCGAAAATGTGCATGCGGAATTCCGGGATATTCACAAGGATCTGGTTCGGGGCATAGTTGCGTGGTACCCAACGCAACCGCTCCATGTTCACCAGCAAACTCCGTAATCTATCGCGAGGTGGCACATTGATCGCTGCCATGAATCCGTTTCCAATTATACCATCCGGGTGCAATCCGTGCCGTGATTGGAAACGCTGTACCGCGCGGACCAACGTACTATCGTAGTGTGGATCGCTCAATGAAACTGTGTCCTTCCCGTACATGAAATCACCTAACAAGGTCAAGCGTTGCCGAATATCACCAACTAATTGAGCCGAATCCAACGGTTCGATCTTTTTGCGTTCACCCAATGAAAGTTCCGGCCACGACCCTAGGCTATCCAGTGAGTGATATTTCTTCAGCTGCGCTTTAAGTAGCGCATATTGCGGATGCAAGGGCTCGATAGGCGATAGGTCCATATGGCCCGCCGCCATGGAATCCAAGAGCTGTGCATAGTCCTTTTTGCTCCGTGGTATGAACCAGTCCAATTCACGTAGATCCTTGCCCACGGTTCCACCGTATTGCTTATCCGCAAAGCGGAAGAACTGTGCCGTTAGCGATAGCTCAAGGTCCAACTGGCAGGTGTCGCACATTACTGTAGGTTTTCCGTCTACCTGTGTGCTACTTATCAGCATTTGGATGCGGTTTCGGAGCTCATCCACACCTTTGTATGCGCCATCTGCCGTTGTTACTAAGGAAAGGAATCCAGCTGCACTATGGGAAAGTGAGTCGTTCGCGAACCAAGCAAATTGAAAGTTCCGTCGCGCATAGAAGTCATTGATCCCAGCTGAATCGATCCTGCTCTCAGGATGAGCTGTGAGATAAACTTCGATATTGTCCGGAGCCAGTGTGCGGATACTATAGGCCTGCGGAGTTTCAAATACTTCCGTGATCTCCTGTGTTACCTCTACTAGCGTAGGCTTGGGTTCGGGTTGCTGGCACGCGAACAAGGTCAACGACAAAAATGCAGCAACGGCGTACGGTCGGATCATGCTCGGGATGCGGAACGCGGAAATAGACCCTTTTGTTATCTCCCGTAGATGAATAGCAATCCACCATCGGCCAATAGATCCAACATCTGCGGCATATGTTCTTTGCTCACCGTAGGGCAACCCCAGGATCTACCCAAGCGACCATGTTTCGCAATGAAATCAGAACTGACGTAGTCGGCTCCGTGCATGATCACTTCACGTTCCAATGCCAGATCGTTCAAATTGCGATCTAATCCATGAAGTAGCAGTGCTGCACCGTGTTTTGGGCTTACGATCTCTACACCGACACGATACAATCCTAAGCTGGTCTGGTGCGATCCGCTAATGTTGCTGAAGTGTTCCGCATACAATTCGCCGGTCCCAGAACCGTGCGCTACCCAAGTACGCATGATCAATTTCTTCTTCTCCAGATCAATCAGGTACAGCCGTTTATCAGTGCTAGGCTTGGTCATATCCGCAATGGCCATGATCCGATGTTGGGCCTTATGTGCCGCAATACTTTTGTAGCCTGCGATGAACGCATCACTGGTCATTTGGCCATCCAGACCGATCTCCTCAAATAACTCTTCAGCCGCCAAACTCACAGCATCCAATGCATTGTTGGGCGATACTGAAGCCGTTACAACAGGCAACGCAACGACAACTGATTCCGCAGGTACGGGCAATGCGCTCGGGCTGAGCCAAGACAAAAAAATGATGAATAGAACGGGTACGTTTACCATTCTTCGGTCAATGCAGGTTTACCGTTCCGGCCAATAGCGAGGTTCCAGTTCGCTGCCCAAGAACGGATCGTGAATCTAACGATCTTTTCCGATCGTGAAGTGTATACGACGACGAATTGGTTTAGTTGCCCGATGGATCAGACCAGAAAAGCAACTAAGATCCAGGATCTCCAATTATTGGAACATTGCTCAGCCTTTCAGTACCGCCTTCGCGTAATTCGCCCAACTCATTTCCTTAGTGGCCTCCACCACGTTCTCGCGTGGAATGGGTTTTTCGATCATCGCGTTCATGGCGCGCACCATGTCCGCAATGTTCTTCGGTTCGGCCATGTACCCATTGAAGCCATCCTTGATCGTTTCCGGGAAATGGCCTACGCGCGTGGCTACTGCTGGTAGTTTGAAATTGTAGCTCAGGCTTTCGACTCCGCTTGGGGTGGCGGTTTCGTAGAATAGAACCACTGCATCGGCTGCTTGGAAATAGGGTGGTACTTCTTCGTTCGGGATGAAGCGATCAACCACCAATGTGCGGTCCTTCAAGCCCAACTTTTCGATCAATGCCAACGGATCGTAGTTCTTTTCGTCGTCGGACTTTTTCAAGAATAATTTCTTTACGGTTCCGAATAAAGCATTCTTCACTTTAGTGCTGAACTTGCTCTGGTCAACAGTCTGCCAAAAGCGTTCTCCAACTACCATCAGGCTAACGTCATCGCGCTGCTTTGCGAGTTCTGAAAATGCTTCGATGCAATAGTGTAACCCTTTGTATTTGCGGATGAACCCGAAAAAGAGAAATACGTGTTGCCGCAAATTGTGTTCTTTTTTCCAATTCTCTTTATTGAAGTTCGGATCGGGCTTGAAGAGGGAATAGATCGGGTGGTAAAGCTTGAGGATCGTTGTTGGTTGCTGGTAGTCAGTTTGCAGTGTGCCATCTGCCAACTGTTCACTGCCAACTGATCTCTTTCCGTTCAACGTAATTTCAAATTCCCGCTCCGGCATCAGCGCCTTTAGCTCATCCGCCGTTTTGTAGGCGTGTACAATGAAGCTATTGCCATGCTGTAAAGCCATCCGCGTAAGCCGAGCATCCAAGCTGCTTTGTTCTTTGGCAGCTACGAAGTGCAGATCGAATAGGATCTCCGCGTTAGTGTTTTTACGGAGGTACTTAGCGATGGCGTTCAGTGGGATGCCCTGCGTTGGATTGTACCATTGAATGATGACCTTGTCGGGTTGCAATGTGGCAATGGCCTTAGCGGTAGTTCTCCAGGTGAGCGGATCGTTCCAATTGGTGAGGTAGTGTACCGGGATCTTGTAACCCTCCAAAAAATCATTTCGACTGGCTTTGTCAACGAATTCACGCGGTATGATGGCCGGGTATTGTTGTGTCCAGCTAACGATGGTCACATCACTGCCTTCATCGCTCAATGCCCGAGCCAACGCGGTGTTGTACTGCGCTATGCCACCTTTGAATTTTGGGCCTGGACCGAAGCAGATGATGTGCATGGGAGGTGTGTCAACCGCTACGGCGCTACGACGCAACGGCATCGCGACGCAAAATTAGTGGGGTGAAAAAGGTTCATTCCTCGCGTAGGTTGTTGACGACTCGGCGAATACCATCCTTCAAGAGAGAACTATGGAAATTGATGATCAAGCCGAGTCCATTCCCGGTAAGTTTCAAGTAAGTGATCATCTGCGCGAAATGCACAGGATGCAGATCCGCTACAGCTTTCACCTCAATGATCACCCTTCGTTCAACCCAAAGGTCCAGACGATAACCGGCATCCAGCTTCACTTCGCGGTATACCAATGGCAAGGCTACTTGCTTTTCAACGTTGAAGCCCATGTCAAGCAATTCGTGGGCTAGGCATGCCTCGTAAGCGTTCTCCAGCAACCCAGGACCAAAATGACGATGCACGCGGAATGCTGCTTCCACAATGCCTTCTGCTATCTGGTTCTCACTCATTCGTTGCGATTCCGTTGCGTCATCGCGGCTCAGATCTACTTCCACAATGCATTCTGCTATCTGGTTCTGAATCATTCGTTGCGATTCCGTTGCGCCGTCGCGTCGTCGCGGTCTAAATTTTCTTCAACGCCGCATCATAAACCCTCCGCATCCCTTCCTCAATACTGATCTTCGCTTTCCAGCCGAGGTTTTCTTCGACCCAGGTCATATCGCAATAACGACTGTGTACACCCACGGGTTTATCCAGTAAGGGTTTTATTGTGGGCTTGTATCCTGCGAAACCGGTGAATACTTCAATCAGTTCCAAGAAGCTAGTGAGCTTGCCCATGCCGATGTTGATGGCGCGACCATCTTTGATCTTGTCCATGGCCAAGAGCGTTAGGTCGAGGACGTCATCAATGTGAACGAAGTCGCGGCCTTGTTTGCCGGTACCCCAAACTTCGAACGGATTTTCTTTGCGTGCGGCTCGCGCTGCAATGGCCGGTACAGGATAGGAGAGGTCCTGATCTTCGCCGTAACCGCTGAACGGACGTATGCACGTGACATGCACCCCGTAATGGCTGGCTGCGATCTTTGCAAGGAATTCCCCGGTCAGCTTGCTCCAGCCGTAGGTCATGTCCGGCTCGCCCATTTTCTTGAAATCGATGTCGCTTTCCTTTAGCTTTAATGTGTTGCTTTCGGTTTGCAGATCGATCGGATAGGCTGCGCTGCTGCTGGGATACATGAAGCGTCCCGGTTTATTGCGACATACGTAAAGGAACATTTCCGCATCGATACTCAGGTCCTGCGCTACGATCATCGGGTCGCCATCGATCTTACTTCGCCCGCCAACTATCGCTGCAAAGTGGAATATATCACCAAAGCGATCCACGTCAACTCCATGTTTTTTGCGGAAGTATTCTGGGTCCTTATTCAGCTCGCGTAGCACATCGCGGAGATCGGCTTGCATGAAGAGCACACGGCCACCAGCATAGACCTCCATGCCATGTTCGTTGCCTTCAGGTTTCCACGGTGCCCAGGTATCCGGGTGCGTGCCTACGCTTAGGTCATCGATCAAGATCACACGATCATTGGTGGTGTTGTACAGCCGTTGTACCATGTTGCGACCTACGAATCCGCAGCCGCCTGTTACGAGGTGTGTTGTCATTGATTGCTTCTGGTGGCACTTGTATTAGTGCACGTGATGCAAAGATGCGACTTCGTGGTACTTCTGAAGAATACACTGAAGTGAGTTGCCAACGGTTGAACTAGGAATATTGAAGCACGTTGCGCTTTACGCTTCCAAGAACCGCGCTTTCAATTCCGGTGAGGGGATCATACACACTTCTTTTTCACCGAACCATTTGTAGCGGTTCTTTGCGATAAATCCATACACTGCATCCCGTATGAAAGGCGGTATGATGATGAAAGCATAGCATAACGACCACAGCCTACCCAAGTCTTTAAGAATGGTCAGCGCGGCGGTGGATCGCGTCATTTCCTTGCCATCTTTCAGATAGATCACCGTCTTAAGATCAGCTGGTTCAAGGTCGATACTCGCTAATAAGCGTTGTGCTTCCGAGGACTGCAATGTGCCGAAAGAGAACTGTGCATTCGGGTCGCGTTTGATCACGAACTGCACGAATCCATCACAGAGATTGCACACGCCATCAAATAGTATGATCTGCTTGCGCTCTTTCAAAACTCTTGGTGTTCTTGAATGAACGATAACTTGAAGTAAATTTTACGGCTGCGATGTTCGGCTCAATATCCGTTGTTGCAGCTCAGTCGTATCTGATTCCGGTGCAACTCGTTTCAGAAGGTACTCATCCAGTAGTTTGCTCTGCCGCTCGAAGTTTCTGCAACCTGCACAGATACGCATGTGCAACCAGAACCGGAAGCTATCCACCGTTCCGAGAGGGCGATGCTCAGCGCTTTCAGCCAGTAACGTGGCTTTTTCACATGAGTAAACCAGCATGCTAAGTATGTTCATCCGTTGTTGTTCTTGACCCGGCCTTCTATGCAGGAGCGCAGTTTCACTTTGGCCCGGTGGACCTGTTGCCAATAGTTGGTTTCACTTATCCCAAGCTCGGCTTGTATCGTTTCACTCTTCAGGTCCAAAAGATACTTCATCTCCACTGCACTACGCAGATTTGGTGGTAGTGTTTCCAAACAGTGCATCAGCGCACGTTCCAAACGTTCATTTTCCGGTTCACCGAACACATCATTCTTGGCTTTTGGGCGATGGCCGTTACGCCATATTCCACCCTCGTCAAATAAACTTTCGCTGAGGTCGTCGTCCGCTATCTCCTTACCTGACACATGTTTTCCCTCGCGATAGACCTTGCGATAGTGATCGGCCAATTTGTGCTTGAGTATCGCATACAGCCATGTGCGAGGAGAACTATTCCCCTCGAAACGGTCCAAGGTCTCCCAAGCTGAAACAAAGGTCAGCTGCACGAGGTCGTCCGCGGTAGCATCGTCTTTCACGCGGCTGCGCGCGAAACGCACGAGTTCATTGGTGTATGCCACGACCCATTCCGAGTATTGCTTCGCTTTATCCTTTTGCTCCTTCACCATATTACTTCACAGGTCGAAAGTTACGGTTCGCGTGAACACCGGTTCTAGAATTGGAAATAGATAAAGGGTACCATTTCGGCCGTTACGGTCTGATAGAGCATGAAAATTGTTCCGACGCAGATCAACGCCATCGCGAGTAATGGTAATCGTGCGAATTCCATGCGGTAGCGTTCTTTCCATGCCGCCGGAAGCCAGTGAACGGTAAGCCCCAGAGACATTACCAAAAAGACCGTACGGAAACCCCAAAGCACGTCACCAATATGGGCCAGACCGAGATCATTCCAGATCTGGAAAAGGATCTTGTTCGCTGTCTCCAAACTATCGCCACGGAACCAGATCCGCGTGAAGGTGATGAAGCTGAACGTGGAGAAAACCATCCAAAGGTGTGCGTACCATTTCTTGGAACCTTCCCACGGACTAATGCGCTTCCATTGCTTATACACAACCAGACCTAAGCCATTTAGGCCACCCCAGATCACGAACATCCAACTGGCACCGTGCCATAGACCACCGATCAGCATGGTGATCATCAAGTTCAAATTGGTGGTAATGAATTTCTCTGCTCCAGGACTAATGCGCACCAACACGATCGATAGCGCGAACAGCGATAGAAAAACGACCGGCAACCACAGCAGACCGGTAAGCAACACAAGGGCTGCACCGATCACACCTAACATGATCCATGAAAAGAGTGATCCAGAGCGGTTGCCGCCCATTGGAACATAGAGGTAATCGCGCAACCACGTACTGAGGCTGATGTGCCACCGTTTCCAGAATTCTCCAACATTTCTGGCCTTATACGGACTGTTGAAGTTCATTGGGAGAGTGAAGCCCATGAGCAACGCAACACCGATCGCGATGTCCGTATAACCACTGAAGTCCGCATAGACCTGGAGCGAGTAGCCGTATAGTGCCATGATGTTCTCAAAACCGGTGTGCCGCATCGGATCACCGAAAACGCGATCGATGAAGTTCACTGCGATATAATCTCCGATGAGCATCTTCTTAATAAGCCCATTGAGTATCCAGAAAACAGCAATACCGAACTGGGTACGCGTGAGTTTGAAATCCTCGTATAACTGTGGAATGAATTCCGATGCGCGTACGATCGGACCGGCTACGAGTTGCGGAAAGAAGGAAACGTAGAACCCGAAATCCAGCAGGTTCCGAACAGGTTTTACATCGTTCCGATAAATGTCGATCGCATAGCTCATGGTCTGGAACGTGTAGAAACTGATCCCCACCGGAAGCAGGATCTTGTTCTCTACGAAGTGCGCATCCCACGCCATATTAGCCCAATGCGCGAAGAAATTCACTGGTTGGAAGGAGGTGTGGAAAAGTGTATTTATGTTATCGACCACAAAGTGCGCGTACTTGAAGAACCCAAGAAGTGACAGGTTGATGAAAACACTGGTCGCCAAAAGCCATCTTTTTCTGGATCGATCCGGGCTGCTTGCACTCCATTGGCCAAGGAAAAAATCCATGATCACAGCGAACAGCAATAGCCCGACGAACAGACCGCTCGTTTTCCAATAGAAGAAAATACTTGCAACGAACAACCATGCATTGCGGATCGGTGGACGTTTATACACCGCGCTGAACACCATCAGCACTACGGCAAAAAATCCCCAAAAAAAGAACCGCGTGAAGATCAACGGGTTGAACGGATCATATCGTAGGACCGATGTCCAATCCATACTTCCAAGTAGGCCGATCAACGATATGGACAGGGTTGACATGTGTTACCTGGTACCATACCGACGACGTACGAAATCTCCGTAGCTTTCCATTATCGAGCTGAACATCATATCACCGAGCAGAACATACCCTTCACGATCGAAATGGATCCGGTCCGGACGGGCCACACCTGCGGCTTGCCATGCGGCAATGGATCCGGATCCACCCATTACATTGTACGTGTCCCAAACTGCGCATCCATATTCGGCGCTTAGGTCCAACATCACCTGCCGCACCGTGTTACCATTTGGGTTAGGCGTTCTGCGTTTTACATAACTATCCGTATTCGTAGTGAGCAGAATAGTGGCGTTCGGTGAAACGCTAAGCACATTCCGGATCAGTTGCTCGTAATTGCTTTTGAAACGTTCCGCGCTGAAATTCGAGTCGTGCGCATCGTTGATCCCGATGGAGAAAATGACCAGATCGGGATGCAATAAGGCTAGATCCTGTGTGAACCGTTGGCAGCGCAAATAACTCGGCGTACTTGCTCCGTTCACACCTATTGCATGATAGACGAACCCAGGGTCATCATTCTCTAACGTGATGCCGTAAAGCGTGAACTTTTGCTGCAACGAATCCGTTCGATCGAACTGGAGTTTCAGTGTATCCACCTCTTGTGAGAACGTGAATTCCGTGTAGCCATTGGCTTCATCAACGCGTTTGGTAATGGATATCAAGGAGTCGCTGGTAGTTGCTGCAATTTCGAAGCTGTGATCCATGTTGTGCAGCACTTTCACAGTATTGAACGTATAACCGCTGTATGCTTCTCCGCGAAAATTTATGGTCAGCTCGGTATGCGGATCAGTTGTGGTAACGGAGTAGCCAGCAAGACCGAGTACCGAAGTGTCTCCTTGCGTAATGTTCTTGACCGTGCTCCATTTGCCCGTGAATTTGGGCAAGTACCAGTATGGATTATTCGTCTTCGCCATGGTAAACGGAAATATGAATCCACGGGCACCACCAACGCCCGGAACCACGTTCTGGAACCGATGGCGCAATTCCATGCTCCACATGTCCGCTTGGATGTGGGAGCCACCGATATGTACGATGTTCAATTGCCCGCGACCGTATGTAAAAAGGCTATCCAGCTTGCTGTTCCAACGTGTCCAGGGCGTACTATCACCTTTGAGGATGATGGTGCTCGCTTCCGGGTGGATGAATGCTCGCTCCGGTGGGCGAACGGGATTATCCTGTGTAAACGCTGATCCTCCAAGAAGCAATGCGCAAATGGCGATCAGCGGTCTTCTGTCAAGGAACATCTATCGTGTCATTTTTCATGTGTGGTAGTGCTTTCTGCACGCGGAATAACGTGTAGTCGCTCAAAAATGCGGAATAGAACAGCTCACCCACCTTTCGTGCACCTCTTGGGGTGAAATGCGTATAGTCCGCTGCGGCCAGAGGTGGCTCCGCATTCACCCAGCTAACCATGCTGTTCTTGCCGCCCATGGCATCATACATGTCCCAGAATACCGCGCCTTGCTGTAATGTGTTTGCTTTCATTGCATTGCGAACATCTTCAAGGAATGGTCTGGTAACATAGTCCTCGCCTTCCTTAATACTCATGTCGCTCGGGCCGATCACGATGATCGTAATCCCCGGGATCAGCCTTCGGAACCGGACGATCTGCGTGCCAAAGAAGTGTCCATAGCTTTCGGCTTGTTCCGCACTTTTGATATTGGGTAGAACGTTACCGCCGTATTGAAGGATCAACAACTCCACATCCAGATCGGAATACATGGTGCGTAATAATGCTTGATCGACGGCATGGAATTCATAGCCCGATGCACCCCGAGCGGCGATGTTATCCACATTAACTCCGTTGGCCCCTTCGAGCGAAACACCATAGATGTCCGGACTATGTGTACCCGTGAAGGTGAAGGTGAGCTGATCTGGTGTTGCGGGGAATTTCCATTCACGGATCAACAGCTTTTCAGCAGGTTCCACTACTTCGGTCGATAGCAATTCATCACCTTGGTGCAGATCTATTCGCACAGGAGCTGTGTGCCATCCATAGTACAGTTTACAGACGGAGAATTCCTTGGCTTTACTGAATGCATTTTGTTGCGCTGTGATAGTCAACGATGCAGAATGGATAGTAGTGTCCCGTAGTGTGGAGTCGGATAGGATGGGGGTGAATCGGGAGTAAGAGGATAAGGCTCCGAACCGGGTATGTTCCTGTTGAGGGTCACGCGTGGTCATAACACTGTATCGGATCCAATCACCGGCCAACGCACGTTCTACGCTAAAGTTGGGAACGATATCGGCTATCGGGAATAATCCGGGTCCATTGCCTCCGAACTGCGTTTGGAATTTGTTGCGGATGTAGGAGGTGATCCTATCGCCTTCCAATTGTGAATCACCGTAATGCAGGATACGCACTGGACGTTTTTGAGAACGCGCTTTTTCCAATTTGGAGAACAGTGCGAATAGGACGGACTTGTCCTTTTTAGGATAATGCAAGGCGATGCGTTCCTCCAACGGTGCAAGTACTGCAGGTGCTAAGGTGTCCTGCGCTAAAGTATCGAGCGCCGCTACCTCATCGGCATCTGCTTCGAGTTCGAGGATGTCGGATATGTCCACTTGCTCTTGCTTTTCCGGTGATAGTATTTCTGCGGGAGAAGGAAATCTGATGGTCAATTCATCGCCCAATTTTATCCCTTGTTCGGGAAGGATGATCCCTAGCAGACCAAGCAGGCTTAGAACGAGGATCAGGAACGCCACAATGCGTCCGGGCGTCATTGTACTTGGGGAATAGTGATCTTTTGGCCCGGCAAGATCATGGACGAAATACCATTGGCCTGCATCAGATCCGCCACTGTAATTCCAGGGTAGCGCTTTGCAATGGCATACAACGAATCACCGGCCTGTACCGTATATGCCTTTTGGACCAAGGACGAGGTTGTAGGTGAAATTTTATTGGTTGGTCCTTCCGCGTCAGGATGCGATGGCGCTGTTCTCACTTTGTCACGAACATGGATCACCAGTTTTTTACCAGCGTAGATCTTGTCTCCACGCAATCCGTTCCACTTTTTCAATTGCGAGACCGATACATGGTATTTCTGGGCGATCGAGCCAAGGTTATCTCCGCTGCGAACGGTATGGCGTATGGTCCGATCAACTTCAACCACACTTTCACTTGGATCTTGCGCAATGAGTTCAAGGCTGTTCGCGACCTTTTCCAACGAGTCCAGGAATTGAGCAAAAAGGGGCTTCATGCCAGCTGGCAGCTGGAACGTTGCACCGTTGGGAATACGATCATTTGAAAATGTCGGGTTCAACGAACGTAGTTGTGCCATTGGTATGTTCAGTCCATCGCTTAAAATTCGGAACCGGGTCACTGTGTGTGCTTCCAAGGTGTCTGCGGACCGGTCAAATTCAACGTGGATCGGCCTTATACCCAATTCTTCTTGCCGTGCGGTAAGGTGAATGAAGGCCATGAACGTTGGGAGAATATCAAGGTGCGTCGCATCGAATTTCGGGTAATACGCGCGGTAGCTGCTGATACCAGGTGCTTTCAAGCGTGCACGTTCTACATTTGCTGGACCACACGAAAAGGCCATGATCGCCAAAGGCCATGTGCCGTATTGTGTTTTCAGGTCAACTAGATAACGCACAGCTGCCTGCGTGCTTTTTACGGCATCACTGCGTTCGTCGATATCTGCTGTGATCCGCAACCCGTAACGAATCGCAACAGGGTAGGTGAGCATCCAAAGTCCGCGTTCGCCTTGTGCCGTAGCTGCATGAACATTCATACCGGAAAGCGCCATTGGCAGTAACTTCAATTGTGCGGGAAGTTCATGCTCCAGAAGTGCATCCTCGATCATGGGGAAATACTCTTCTGCCATACCCAATAATGCCTGAAATTCATCACGCTTCGGTTGTCCGAAGAGATCCGCATATCGCACAACGGCACTATCCGCGAAAACGGGAAAAGTGCCCGCATCCTCTTGTATCTTGAGGTACAGATTCTCGCTATCCACCGCACGTACAACACCTTTGCCAGCTTCGTTATGGGCTTGGGCTACTTGCAGAACAGGCCAAGTGTGCATAAGGCTATCCACGGGCCAAGTGCGCTGCGCATATATGCCAGTGGTACTTGCTAAGCACAACGTTACCACGAGTGTTGATCTCCTCATACGCATCTAACGGAACGTAAAACAAACGATCCTGATTGATCTGCGGGCTTCTTATTCCTTGTTTTCTACACGCATCGCTGTTGGTCGGAGATCATTCATCGTCAGCATCTTGCAGATCTGCGACCAGCATCCGCAACTTTGCACGATCACCGATGTGGTTTTCGGCGTTGTGTTAAAACGATCAATTCAATAAATTAATAGCATGAAAGTAGAGATCTGGAGCGATGTGCTTTGTCCGTTCTGTTACATCGGAAAACGGGAGTTCGAGCTGGCCTAGTCGCAGTTCGTGCATAAGGATGATGTAGAGGTGGTCTGGAAGAGCTTTGAATTGGACCAGAATGCGCCTGTGAATTACGAAAAGGACATGTATGACCTGCTAGCCTCCAAGTATGGACGTACGCGTGAAGAGACGATCACGAACGTACGGTCCGTGGTGGAACGTGCTGATTCCGTGGGCTTGGCTTATGACATGGACCGTGTTATTCCAACCAATTCGTTCGATGCGCATCGCTTGCTTCAGTATGCCAAGTCCGTTGGTAAAGGGGATGCAATGAAAGAGCGCTTGCTAAAGGCCTATTTCATGGAAGGTGCGCATATCGGGGAGCATCAACAGTTGAAAGCACTTGCCCATGAAGTTGGTCTGGACAGTGGAATAGTGACCCAACTTTTAGCCTCTGATGCCTTTACCGCAGAGGTAAGGAATGATGAACTGGAAGCGCAGGAAATAGGTGTTCGTGGAGTGCCTTTTTTCGTAGTGGATAGGCGCTACGCCGTTAGCGGTGCACAATCAAATGAGCACTTTCTGGAAGTGTTGAACAAGGCTTGGGAGGAGCGCGTTCCGAATTGATACACAGCTTACTTTGCCAGTATCCCGCACAGATGATAAAGCAGCCTTGCACCTACGTTAGCGTCCCATTCATCATGGGCTCCGGGTGCAACTTCCACAAGGTCGAAACCGATGATCTTCTTTCCGCTCGCGGCTAAACGAGAAAGGAGATAGGTGGCCTCTTCGAACTGTAGTCCACCGGGTACGGGTGTGCCGGTATTCGGACAGAGCGTGGGTTCCAAGCCATCGATATCGAAACTGATATGGACCTTTTCCGGTAACGCGCTAATGATCGCATCGCACTGTTCGCGCCACGTTATACCATCAAATTGCTGACGGCGTATATCCGCACTCAAGATCACTTTTACACGATCTTTTTGTTTGAGGAAAACAGTGTTCTCTTGTTCGCAAAAATCACGGATACCAACACTTACCAACTGCTTCATTTGCTTGATCGGAAGTGTGTTGTACATGATGCTCGCATGGCTATACGTGAAGTCTTCATAGGCAATGCGAAGATCCATATGTGCATCGATATGGAGGATACCGAACTCCTTATGTCGCTTGGCCTGCGCTTGGAATAGGCCAAGCGGTGTGCTGTGGTCCCCACCAACAAGACCCACCAACTTTCCTTGGTCCATCCAGTATCCGGCCCGTTGTTCAACCCATGCGTTCATCACTTCGCATTCGGCGTTGATCAAGTCCAACGCCTTTTTCGCACGAGCTTGTTTCTTTTTGTCTCCCCCTTTTATCAAAAGATCCATTACATGTTTGGCCTCTTTCTTCAACGCTTGGCTCTGTTCCAGCAATGCCATTGGGAGCTCATCCATCGCTATTCCACGCTTCCATAATTCCGGAAATTCCCGATGAAATAGATCCACCTGATAACTTGCTTCCAAGATCGCTTCGGGACCACAAGAAGTTCCTGCACCATAGCTCGTGGTCACTTCCCACGGTACCGGGATCAATACGATATCGGCTTCTTCTGCTGTGAAGGGTAGGCCGTAGATCCCAGCATCTTCAGGTGCAGGACCGTTAGCATCGAAATTCTTGATCTTGGTGGCTTTGGACATGTCGTTTTCGTTAGAGTACGCAAAGGTCGGTAGAACTGCCAATTCCCCAAGCGTTCATTGCGAACGCCCCGCACGTAGTGGTGCGGGGCGCGCTCGGCCCAAGCTATTTTCCCTCATTGCGTGGGGCCGATGTGGCACTGTGGTAGTGCCTTATTGCATCCGTCGGATCTTACATCCGCTGGAAAAGCAGGTCCAGCACGTTCGGTAGTTTGTAGGCTACGTCGTTGCTGGTGGAAGCCGTACTGCGATCCTCTTCGACCTGGTCGGATGAACCGCTCAATTTCCAATTTCCGATGCTAACGACAATGTTGCTCTTGGTTCCGGTTGTGTCAATTGCTGGAGCGTTCGGTTGTATGGGCAGATCATCCGGTACGTGATCCGGGTCCACATCACGGCTCAGACCACTTAGGGTCATGGTCCACGTTTGTCCCACCATGTCACCGTCGTACGTGTTGGTCACATTGTCCACATCATCCAACATGAAACCGGTATTATCCCCTAGATGGATCGCCTTGCCAAGGGGAACCTGTACAATGAAACGAATACGCTGCGCCCGTATCTTATCACTTTTCGGAAAATTCAGCCATGGCGAGAGTTCGAGGATGGAATCCACTTGAGATACCTTGAACGTAATGTTTGAAGCACGGATCATGCTACTTTTAAGTGAGCGAGCCTGTGCTTTGCGTTCCACGATCAAATGGTAGTTGTGATCCGGGCTTCGTTTTACATCCATCTGGGCCCATGCACCGTGAATGCTATCCGCAGAAGTACGGAACAGGTCAGCATCCCACCCGGTTCTTCCATTATTAAAGGATATTTTCCAGTTACGATCATCTTCTTCATCGATCATGCTGTTCACATGGAGTATCTGTCCAGTAGGTTGGAGCATTTCAACTTCGGTACGTAACTTTTCACTTCGCTTGAAATCATTTCCAAGGCGTATGCCAAGTACCATTGTTACGATCAAGGCAATGAACCAAACGGCCGCCAGCGTTCCGGAGAACCATCCTGGCGACTTGGTATTAAAGACCAGACGTAAGCCAAGAAGTACCAATGCGATAACCGGTATCAAGGCCAATAGAATGCTTGCCAGAACGAACCAGATCGCTTGACTTGAACTAGCGAAGAAGAGACCGCCCATTTCAAAATATCCGGCACCGCTACCACCGGAAAGACTGTCATACGTAAGTGTTCCTGCGCCAACGATCCCGGCGATCAGCATCATGCCTATTAGAAAGCCTGCTATGATCAATGCCACACCAATTATCTTGCCGAGCACTCCAACGCCTCTTGCTGCCGTGCGAGCGAACTGGTCTTTTCTAGGGCCTGCACCCGATCCGGCAAAACGCTTGCCTAGATCACTTGCTTCATTCGCGACATGAGTTGCGCCGGTCTTAACGCGTTCTGCACCTTCATCAAAAACCTTTTTCAGGTTATCAACGGTAACAGGTTCGCCACGCATTTCCAGCCGATCAGCTGCACTATCCGCTGGTGGTACAACGATCCATAGAATGATGTAGATAAGCACACCAACTCCCATGAACAGCAGTGCGATGTAGATCAAGCGTAGGATCAACGGGTCAAAACCGAAATAGGCACCGACCCCGCTCAATACTCCACCGACCCATTTGTCTTCGGTATCGCGCATTAAACGACGGTGTTTGCGGCCACCACCAAAGGTCCAGTTCGGATCACTACCCGCATTGGCATGCGCATTGTTCTCGCCATCATCGCTACTATCCATGTAGTCCTCCGGTTGACCCATGATACCGATGATATGTGCTACATCTTCGACATTCACGACCTGTCTTTTACCATCCAAACGCTCTTGGAAAAGCTCCGAGATCCGCGCTTCAATGTCGGCCATGATCTCATCGCGGCCGTCGGTTCCCGTGAACTGGCCTCGGATACTTGAGAGGTAGCGCTGCAACTTTTCATAGGCATCCTCTTCAATATGGAACACCGTGCCGCTGATGTTGGCTGTGAGGGTTTTTTTCATCGTCGTTACGCTAATGCGTTGGTTTGGTGGTTGCTGTTGGCGTGGGAAAGGATCATTTATTGAGGCGGGTTGTTTTCTTTACTGCAAGGCTCAATTCGTCCCAGGTCTGATCCAATTCCGTGAGGAATTTGTCACCAACGGTCGTGAGCTTATAATATTTGCGCGGCGGTCCGGAGCGTGATTCCTCCCAACGATAGTTGAGCAGGCCGGCATCCTTTAGGCGGGTGAGCAGCGGGTAGAGCGTTCCTTCGACCACGATCAACTTCGCTTCTTTCAACTTGGAGATAATGTCCGATGGATATAGCTCGCCCTGGGCCAGAACGCCAAGGATGCAGTATTCCAGCACCCCTTTGCGCATTTGCGCTTTTGTGTTCTCCACTTTCATGCGGTGATGGCCGTTTGGCCGTTGTTTGAATAATAGTGCATTTAGTACTTGACGATGCAAAGATATGTGCATAAGTTGGTACTATGCAACACATGGTACTATTTTATTATGAACGGTCTTGGGAATAGGATGAATGGTTACTGCGTGCTTCAGCTTCGTAACGGAAACCCTTACCCGCTTATCTTGCACCCATATCCTTAATCCATGTTCAAACGTATAGGCATTTTTGTTGTGCTACCCTTGGTGATCCTCGCCTTGTTCGGCTATTACCGATATTTTTGGGTGTTCGGTACCGGAGTAAAGTCCGGTGAACTCAATTACGTGGTCCATAAAGGGGTGCTATTCAAAACCTATGAAGGCAAGATGATACAGACCGGGATAAAGAGCCAAGAAGGCGCTTTCCAAAGTCTTGAGTTCCTGTTCTCGGTTGATGATCCTAAGGTTGCGGAGCAACTCATGGTGAATAGTGGAAATCAATTCAACCTGCACTACAAAGAGTATTTAGCGGCCCTGCCTTGGAGAGGCCATTCCGAATTCGTGGTGGATAGTATTATCTCCATGACCAAAGTAAATCGTTGAATGACCTTTGGAAACGAAGCTCCATTGCGTTCGACCTGGCTCCTATAAGTTATAGCTGGTTAAAGAATGGTACGTAGGTTCTTCTTCGTATTTCCGATCTTCTTGGCTCTCCTTGGGCTGATAGCCCTAGGTGTATCCACGTTGGATCATGCAACTGTATTGGATCACTTGAACAGAGCTGCGGCAGACGGTAATGTCGATTCGTATTCGGCAGGCCTGCATGGCCAGATCCAAGGAAACTTCCGCGTAGCTGCTCTGATCCTTGGTGCTTTCGCTGTATGTATGTTCCTACTACGCGATCAGCTTACGATCTGGTTCACGAGCGAAGGTGGTATAGCGCGTTTCATCACCGAAGCAAAAAAGTTGAAACGCGATTACGCCAAACGAACATCAAAAGGCCATAAACAAATGGTACTTCTGATCGTATTGGTTGGTGTCATATTGCGGTGTGTTATGCTGTTCCAACCAATTACGTACGATGAAGCATTCACCTACACCTATTTCGCGACACGTCCCTTATATATAATCCTAAGCGACTATTCGTATCCGAACAATCATGTGCTTAATACCATACTTATTAATTTGTTCACTTCCATTCTGGGTGTAAGCAAGTTCACGGTCCGTTTACCGGCTTTTATTGCTGGCGTTGCCTGTTTGCCCTTGTTCTACATGTTCGTACGGCACATGTTCAACCGCTACATAGCCTTGGTGGCATTGGCTTTCGTGGCCAGTTCACCGCGCCTCATCGAATACAGTGCGTTGGGTAGAGGGTATGCTATCACGTGGTTGTGTTTGATCCTCGCGCTTTTGTTGGGAAGGCGATTCGCCAAGGAGAACGATCTTGTAAGTGCTATGTTGATCGGCGTAGTCTGCGCTATTGGTATGTGGGCCGTTCCTACTATGGTCTATCCAGCCCTTATGATCTATCTCTGGTTGATCCTATATATTCTGAACAAATACAAGGATTCACGGATCGATCGCGTTTGGAATTGGTTAGGGTCCATTATTGTTTTCGTGATCTTATCCCTTCTGCTTTATGCGCCAATGTTGATCGTGAACGGAGCCGTGGGCTACGGTCGGTTATCTGTTACGCCGGAGCGGACATTGGAGATGTTCTCCGTGGTTTCTGGCGATAAGGCACTAGAGATCTGGGCATGGTTCAGTGACCCGGGGCATTTTTGGATATCCATGTTGGTTTGTGTGGGACTCGTTTTCGCGGGATTCATATCCGTTAAGTACAGGTTGCTAATGGCTGCCATGTTCTTTGGCGCTGTGCCGCTGGTGGTATATCAATTGGAGGTTCCGCCACCTCGTGTTTGGGTGTATACGCTGTTCATATTCCACCTTAGTTCCGCGATCGCATTGTACTACCTGCTGAAGCTGTTCCATGATAATGGCATGAAAGCATTGACGGAAAGACGACGTGCCGTTTTAATGAGTTTTGCAGTTCTACTTGGTTTCGGGATCTCTGGAATGGATCATCTAATGAGTGATAGGAGTCGCAGTGGAGACGCTACTTTTTCTGCAGCGAGGATCAGTGCTTCGATTGTTCCAGAAGATCGCGTGATCACGCAATACCCTTGGGAAGCACCCATGGAATTCGAGGCTATGGCAAATGGAGTCGATCGTCGCGTTTTCTATAACCCCATACCGGAAAATGGTTCGATCTATGTCCTGGTCGGCACTAAAGAAGACCAGTCTCTTGCGGGTGTGCTGGCCCACAATGGTTTTTTTCAAAAAGACCTCCCACTTTTCGAGTTGGTTGAAGATACCAATGGATTGAAGACCTTTGTGGCCCGAATTAAGGAGGGCAGTTGATCAGAGGATGATCGATCGAACACTCCAATAGACCTAAAAACTACACGGATCAACCGGTCCACAAGAGCATTCAACGATGGCAGAAGAAGGACGTCAGATAATTTTCAATATGGTAAAGGTGGGCAAAACGCTCTCCTCTGGCAAGAAGATACTTAATGATATTTACCTCGGTTTCTATTACGGAGCCAAGATCGGTATACTGGGTCTAAATGGTAGTGGTAAATCCACACTCATGCGGATCATTGCGGGCAAGGACAAGAATTTCGACGGTGATGTACACCTTTCTCCGGGCTACACCATTGGGCACTTGGAGCAGGAGCCTGACCTGGATGAGTCCAAGACCGTGATCGATATCGTTCGCGAAGGGGTGCAACCTATTATGGACCTGCTCAAAGAATTCGAGGATGTGAACAATAAGTTCGCTGACGAGGAGATCTTGAATGATCCGGACAAAATGCAAAAGCTGATCGATCGCCAAGCTGCATTGCAGGATAAGATCGAAGCAACAGGGGCGTGGGAGATCGACCAGAAATTGGATATAGCAATGGATGCGCTGCGTTGTCCTGAGCCGGATGCGAAGATCAGCGTACTATCCGGTGGTGAGCGCCGCCGTGTGGCCCTGTGCCGCTTGCTGTTGCAAAGCCCGGATATTCTGCTGTTGGATGAACCGACCAATCACCTGGACGCAGAAAGCGTTGCCTGGTTGGAGCAGCACTTGGCTGCATACAAAGGAACCGTCATCGCTATTACGCACGATCGTTACTTCCTGGATAACGTGGCCGGTTGGATCCTTGAGCTGGATCGTGGCGAGGGCATTCCATACAAGGGTAATTACACCAATTGGTTGGAGCAGAAGACCGAACGGTTAACACGTGAAGAAAAGACCGAAAGCAAACGCAATCGTATCCTGAAGCAGGAGCTCGAATGGGTAAGGAGCAATGCGAAAGCGCGCCGTACGAAGAGCAAGGCACGTTTGGAGAACTACGAGAAATTGCAGAGTGAAACGGTGAAGGAGAAAGAGGCCAAGTTGGAGATCTACATCCCGAACGGTCAACGCTTGGGTGATAAGGTGATCGAGTTCAAGGATGTGTCCAAAGGGTTTGGCGATCGCATGCTTTTCGAGAACCTCACTTTCGCTTTACCACCTGCGGGTATCGTAGGCATCATAGGCCCCAACGGTGCTGGTAAGACCACCTTGTTCCGTATGGTCATGGGCGAGGAGAAGGCCGATTCCGGAACGATCACACTTGGTGATACCGTTCAGTTGGCCTACGTGGATCAAAGTCACAAGGAATTACTACCTGAGAAGACCGTCTATGAAGTGGTGAGCGGTGGATTGGAGAACATGTCCATCGGTGGTACGTTGGTGAACAGCCGCGCCTACTTGGCACGATTCAACTTCACCGGTACTGACCAGAATAAGAAGGTGAATGTGCTCTCCGGTGGAGAACGCAATCGCTTGCATTTGGCCATGACCTTGAAGCAAGGAAGCAACGTGTTGTTGTTGGACGAACCGACGAACGACCTCGATGTGAATACGCTCCGTGCGTTGGAAGAAGCCATTCAGGACTACAGCGGCTGCGCCGTTATCATTAGCCACGATCGTTGGTTCATGGATCGGGTTTGTACGCACATTCTTGCATTCGAAGGCAATAGCAATGTCTATTGGTTCGAGGGTGGCTTCAGCGAATACGAAGAGAACTACAAGAAGCGAGTAGGGGATGTGGTGCCGAAGCGATTGAAGTATAGGAAGTTGGTGAGAGGGTGAGCAACCCACGTCCATGAAATTGAGAAACCCCGGTCCCGTGCCGGGGTTTCTTGTTAAGTGAACGAACTGATCTCTGCGTGGTCATTGTGTAGCTTATGATAAACGTACTTCTCTGGATCATCTACAACAGAGGTTCTTTGATGTTCGGCGTTCTGGAAGACAATAACCACCAAGATCATTCACTGAATGAATAAGAACGGCATGCCTACTTTGTACGCAGTAGTTTTTTGAGGATCGATCAAGGCTTTGATCAACCTCACTGGCAATGGCTCTGTTCAAAAGGATCAATAGCACCAATCTCAGTTCTTCGGATCGATCGATCTGGTTGTTATTGGTCGTTACGGCATTCTCTATTCCGCTATCGTTGAAACTCTATTCAACTGAAAGGGATCTTGAAGTGATATTTCCAGCTGAACTACTTGTAGGGTTAACGGCGCTATACGTGATCATACGCTGGGTGGTATCACAACGCGCCAGATCCGCTCTGGATATGCAAGCGCTGAAACATCCGATCGTGATCCTTATTGCGCTGGATCTCATGATCAGCGTTGTGAGTTATTGGGGTTCGGATGAACCAATGGTTTCATTGAAGTGGCTCGTGGTGCGCACTTCCTATGTGTTGGTTTTCTTCTTGGTTCCGTTACTGATACGCGAGTTCAATAAGGAGAAGCTTGTTAAGTTATTGACCTACCATGCGTGGGCATTGATCCTGGTGGTCATTTGGGTCTTCAAAGCAGCCTTCGAACAAGGCTTTGATCGCAATGTTGCGAACTATTCCTGCATGCCGTTCTACAATGACCATACGATCTATGCAGCGGCGCTCGTCTTTTCATTGTTCACATTCTTGATCAGCGTATTTTCCCGAAAGGAAGAAGGTGCGTCGCTCTTCGGTGGTGCAGTAACTGTTGTTCTGGTTTCCGTTGTGGTGATCGCTCTTGTATTGTCCTACACGCGGGCAGCCTGGTTGAGTGTTGTCGTGGTTGTTATTCTCGGTGTTGTACTACTCATTCGGCCGAGGCCTGCTGTATGGCTTGGCTGTACCTTGATCATAATGCTCGTTGCAATTTTTTCATGGCGTCCATTGCAAAAGGCAGCGTTGGAACATAAAGGCGATGCGGACGCGGACAACGCTGGGATCTCCGAAGTGCTTTGGTCGTACGCTAACATATCAACTGATGCCAGCAATAGGGAACGTTTAGTGCGATGGTCCAGCGCCTACTCAATATTCTTGGCCGATCCATTCCTCGGATGTGGACCGGGCATGTTCAAGTTCAAGTATCCGCTATATCAGGATCCGGAACACGCAAGCTTCAGGACCGTGCCGCAACCAACTTCGGCATACATCAGTAGAGTTTGGGAACCGACATCAGACCTTATTGTAAGGGACAACCCTCAGAACTTGTACGTCGATCCCGGTACAGCGCATTCCGAATACCTATTGGCTTTGAGTGAACGCGGACCGGTTGCATTGTCCTTGTTCATCGGGATCTTTGTTGCTATGGTTCTACGCTATGTTGACCGGATCCGCGAAATGACCGATCGATCAGCGATGATCCAATTCCTTCTGGTTGTACTGGCCATTCTGGCCTATGGTGTTCACGGATTCTTCAACAATTATCTTGATGATTGTAAAATAGCTTTTCCCTTGTATTTTTTTCTGGTACTCTTCATTCGTATGGATCAGCACCAGTTCGGAAAAAACGTTCCTGCTGGCGGTCAGCTCCCATGAAGTGTATTCAGTGAAACCCAATTTTCTTTGAACTGGGTTCTTCGAACACGCCAGAAAACGAACCCTCCGAAAACCATGACCATAGCGATCAAGAGCGCTCCAAGGATCCTTTGCAGAATGATCATGTTCGGTTCTGTCGAAATGTCCGGCATCGCTTTGCGGACAAGATGAATGCCCGGTGCCAATTCCTGGTCCTTTAGGGTTTTTGCGATCTCCTGAAGTTTTAGAGCGCCTATCAATTCCGCATTCGCGGATTCAACCCGGTTCATGATCCCGGTCAATTTGATCTCCAGATCAGTGAGTTCCCCATCCGACCGAAGGCTCTGTGCTTTGTCCAGCGTCGCCGATAGTACGCTAAGCTGTGTATCGAAATTCGCCTGATCCTGGGCGATCAGTTTTTCATAGGAGCGGATCAAGATCTCCTGTCGACCCCTGAAATCAGCTAGGCAACGCTGAAAGAGATATTGCGCTGCACCGTTGGCAATTTCAGCTGCGAATAAGGGGTCTTGATCCTGAACAACTATGTTCACCGTGAATTTATCGATCTGTTTGGCTCTGATCCGGGCGTTCATGAATTCGTAGCAGATCAAGTTGCCGTTCGGAACGTTAGCACCAATTCCATAATGTGTTCGAAGGTCGAATTGTTCATTCAAATGATCTTGGAAGCTGGTGGAAGCAAGTTCGCTGAGCACCCAGAGAAGATCAGCAGAAGGTTCAGGAAAAATACTCGCCTCGCCAACAATCGTGTTCTTTGGTTGAACGAATATGGAAGTGTAGGATGTGTAAAGAGGCGGCGTTTCCATAGCGATCGCGATGAAGCATGACGAAAGAGCCACAATTGCAACCGTTATCCACGTGCCCTTCTTGCGCAAGTATTCCAACAAAGTTTCATGGTCATGCTTCATTCCGGTAGGCTCGGACGTGTCATCAGCATAAAACGCTGTTTCGGGATCCAAGAAAGGCTTTGGCTCGATCCTATTTGGCCGTGCGGGTCGTGTCACTGTTTCCATGTCTAAGTGTTACTGTTTCCTCTAAATGGAATAGATCGATTTTTTTAAATATATGGTTAATGGACGGTTCATCTTGATCCAGATTGCTCAGGCCAATTTCGTGTTCCGGTTCCAAAGAGCATAAAACATACGAATACCAAGGATCCCAGCGCATTGACCCGAAGGTCACTTACCGCATCCAACTCCAACTGGAATGGGGGCCTGCCATTAACATAGTTCTGGAATAACTCGTTCGTGTACCCGATCAAATTGAAGATCAACACAACAATTATGATCGTCCTTGCTTTTGGCCATTTGGGCATGTAAACGTTGAAGTAGCACGTGGTCAATAAACAGATCACGAGTGCGAAGGATCCATGTTCCACAATGTTGATCATACGCTCGATCCCATCGTTGAACTGGAATTGACGTGATCTGTTGATGACGATGAAAAGCAAGTATAGGATGAATATGCTCGTGTAGGTCTTGTGGCCCTTAAGGTTGCGATACAGTGGACGGCTCTGTAGGAATTCGATCACTACAATGAAGAATACGGCATAGGAGTAGAGGAAGTAGTGCCTTCCAATGGTAATGATGCAAAGTGCAAGAATGAAGAAGAGTCGAGCAGGTGTGAGCATGTGGTTCAATACAGTACTTTCAATAAGACTGTGGGATCTATGAATGGTTGCTCTCCCCGGAATGGCAAGTGGGTCAAAATGTCGGATCTAAATGGATGACCATAGTAAGATCGAGGTGGCCTTGGTCGTGCTGTTCTCTCGATATACCCAACTGACCTATCTTTGGCCGATCAAGAAACACTAAAAGCGGATCTTCATCCCAGAATGAAGCCGTTGGATCGAAAAACGAATTACAGCAACCACATTCAAGAACGGTGGCTTTGGAGATTTCCCGATCTATTCGTTCTGTTGGTTCGCGTAAACCTTAAAACTAACCTACTAACAATTAATACTGCTTGGATGAAACAACTTTTCACATTACTCTTGATTGCTTCCGTGGGATACTGCTCTGCCCAAAAAATGGAGGTCTTCGTTAAACCGGAAACAGCTGAACTGTACGTGCAATCCGTCAAATCGGGCAATAACAAGAAAGTTAATCTAAAGACCGCGAGCATGGGTGTGCTTGCAGTAGCGCCCGATCATGTTACCGAAGGAAAAACCTTCGCAGAACTTGCAAAGGTTGGTGGTGAAACATTTACGTTCGAACTGAAAAAGATTTCCCCGCTACCAGCGGGTTATACTTCCAAGAAACTGGAACTGGGGCAGATCACGGACGCTACCGGTTTCGTGGAAAAACCGGCAAGGAACGGTTTGTACGGTATTCATTTGGCTGCTACTGAATTGAACAGCGCGCAATTCACAACAGGATTGGCTACTACGGCATCAGAATTCGGATACACTATTCACTGCCGTCCGGAACAATCCTAGCTCGGCAGATTGACGTTCTGGAAGACCTGGTTTTGTTGAACTGGTCTGCTGGACACTAAAGTTAGGGTGGTCCGAAGTTAAAAAACGTAAGTTGTTGAGTTGGTGGCGATCCGAAAAGTGTAGGATCATCAGGGCTCAGCAACAATTCCTTTAGATCCACATAACGCATTAAATGCAATCGCACTAGGCCCACCATCGTTGAATATGCTGGCTGGATCTTGAAGGAGAATAATTTGCGCTTGATCGTTACCAATAGATCCGCGATCAAGGCGCACCAGATCTGGATCCGGATCGCGTTCTCATTGTCACCTAGGAAGTCGGTAAACTTCAGGTTCTGCTTTGAGACGCTTGAATAGTATCTCAATTTGCCACCGCTGTTTATAGGCTTGGGCTACGTTCACCGGTCCCATTTTACCCATGTTGGTAATGAATTGCAAGGTGCGTTTGAAGGTCTGGTCGTAGTAGGTTATCAAGCGCAACAGTATAGGGTTGAGTTCGCCTTCGTGGCCCAGCAGAACCCATTGGTCTTTGAGTACTCCAGCCTTCTTGGCGCTTGCGCTTACCGTGCGATCGCGAAGTATTTGCACCGTGCTTCGCAGGTTTAGGCGCGTAACAAAATGCACCCCGGTCTTACCCCAGTGCCTATACAAAGGGTAGTTCATGTACGCCTTGTCGAACACCAATATGGTTCCCTTGGCCATGTTCTTGAACTCAGGCATGAACTGCTTGTCGTTGGTGGCCGCTTTGGTAATCCGAATCAGAGATGGCACTTCTTCAGTAAGGTGCATACCCATGTGGACCTTCACCCCGCCCTTGCGTTTTCCGTCGGCAGGAGTGCGCCCACAAGCCTTCATGATCTCTTTGAAAAGTGTAATTGTGGTTGAGTCTACCAAGAACAAATTACGTAGCCAACGTTCGTTCTTTGGCAAACTGCTGTCCGATAAATAGTGTCTATATCGGCGGTATATGTCCGCAAAAACCCTAGCGAACAACTCTGGTGGCCGCTTCTTATTCGCATCGCTTACGGTGCTGCGTTTGGGCAGGTGAGTAAACCCCAAGTGTTTCAGACCTTCGCTATAACCCGCTAAACCACTGGTGAGTTCGCGAAGCCCTGAAGTTCTTTGCAACACGGCAAAATCATAGACCCCATCAAGGTCCATGTATTGAGCTTCTTTACAGCGAAGTCTGCACCGGTTTCAACTACCGCATTATGGAAGTCTTTTCGGTTGATAAGCGATAACAGCTGTCCGTAAACCGGAGTTCCAGCCTTTGCCTTAATTTTGCCCATGGTACCATTAATTATGGAAAGGGATCCGCGACGCAATCAGGGGTCCCTTTCCTATTTTAGCAGTGCAAAATTATCCGGTCCGTTCTATTGTTCCGGACGGCAGTGATACACTATTGATGGATCCGGTGGAATGTTCACCGATAAGGATGCCAGTGCCAAGTCTGACTTCGCCATTGGCGGTAACCTCATTCAATGGTCGAAAGAAACAGCCGGCGATGGCTACCAGGTCAGCCTGATCGTGGAATGGTCCGTTTATAGTTTTGCTGAGAAGAAGGTGGTCATGAAGATGGAAGGAGCTGGTTTTTCCGACGCCGGATTAACCAATTATAACCAGTCCTTGGTCATTGGCATGCAGGATGCGATCAGAGCGCTATTGAATAGTGCGGAATTCCAAGCGCTGGTGAAGAGTTAAGTGAACCATATTTAAGATTTTCGGATCCCGAAGAAGCAATTCTTCGGGGTCCTTTTTTTTGGGTTCGGTCACGGATCGATCATACACGTCCGCAATTATCTCGTCCCACTTTTGATGGAGTCCTGGGGTTAGTGAAATGCAAGGCTTCATTAGGGTGGAATGATCTGTTCGCGGAGCGCGGATTAGTGTTCACGGCTGACCCCTTTACCGCCTTATGTGGTGAATTCATCCGGTTATTCCCCCAACCTCCGTACATTCGCAGCCGAAATCCAACGAAAAATGGCACAGGACCCACAGGCGCAAGCCATCCGTAAGCGCAAGGCTACCCTAAAGATCGCACGTTTAAAGGCTGCCAAAGAGGCTGCCGAGCAGAAGGACGGCAAAAAGGAGAAGACGGCCTAGACAATACAGTTCAACACCGGTAAGCCCGGTGTTTCCGAAGATGCCCGGCTTTCACGCCGGGCTTTTTGGCTATGCTGTTCAGCAAATGGCCGATCAAGGAAGCTGTTCGGTTCGGATATTCGTGGGCACAACCCCTCCAATATTGGTGAGAATAATGTCCCGGTCGTTGTCCTGTCCGGTATAGATCACATTGCCATCCATATTAACGTCCGTAGTGCGGTACCCGCTCACAGTATTCGTTGGCACTATACCACCGATCTCAGTAAGGATGGGGTCGCGGTCATTGTTTTGGCCCGTGTACATCAATTCATCGTCGAAAACCGTATTCCCCGCCCATAGCACGTTCCGCCCGACCGACGCATAAGTCGCCTGTGTGCCGAACAGCGGTACACTGCCATTACCAAGGTCGTAATTGCGCACCGCTACGCTGATCTCAACCGGTGAAGCGGACATAACACCTAAATGGTTCCGATGACGGACCGCAACATGATATTGACCTACAGCTACATCGAACTGAACGGGCGAGATGCCGTCCACACCTACGATATCACTGTCGCGTTGCAGTAATGCACAGCGGCTCGTACGAATGATCGAAGGGTCAACAGCATCCCGTAATTCCAGGATCACCCAATCGACGATCGCATTGGGTCCGGTAACTGCTAATACCGCAGGTGCTATGGTCTCACCTCCAGCGTTGTTAGTATGAGAGTAACCCAATGACGTATAGGGCTCTTGCAAAGGGATCAAACCTTGGGAACGTAATTCATCATCCATGAGGCCGTTTGATTCGTTGTACGGCCCTTGCAACGTAGCTCTTATGTTAACGGAAAGTTTAGGTCGCAGAACGAATAGACCTTCGTAGATGCTGCTCACGATCACGATACCGCTTTTGAAGAACGGGTAGTTTCCCCAAGCACCATTATAGCTCCGTCCATTGTTCGCAGTGTATGTATCGAACATACCTACCATGCTCAATTGCGCACTTGCCACATTGATGGGGTCCAGGATATGCAAGCCGCTCGTATAATTCGCTTCCCAGACCAAGCCCTTGGTAACGTACAGGTTATGATCATAGCTGGCGTTGGGGCCACTGTAATAACCAATGTATACAGGAACATCCAGGTTCTCGATATTGAAAATGTGGGTGCGTGTATTGTAATTGCCACTGGCTTCATCGCCTTCGTCATTCATCAAAAGGAATCGGTGGTCTTCGGTCATCCAGCCTTGGTGGCATAGACTCCGGACAGTATAAACGGGCGTTGTCGCTATCATATTGATATCGGTCTTGTCCGTTACATCAACGATCGTAACACGGTCATTGGCGTTGATGTGGAAGTTGAAACTGATCTTCTTCCCTACATGTTCAGTATCCGGTCCGTTATATGTGAAAACCGTGTTCTCATGGATGTACCCTTCCTGTGTGAAGGTCCCTTCCAGAACAGGGACCAAGGGGTTGCTTACATTAATTACCAGCAAGCCACCTCCGCCAACATTGGATCCAACAACATACACGTATGGTTCCGTTTTGTCTGCGAAGATGGTATGGCTATTCCCGAAACCACCGTAATGCGCATCTTCCGTG